>JAUWHU010000193.1 GCA_030605705.1 Thermoflexia bacterium
AACGTTGATCAAACGGTAGATTTCTCAGAGTTTACTTTGTTTATTGGACAACAGGCAACGGGAAAATCGTTGATGATGCAACTATTTTACTTTTTCCGATCGCTGCGTTATCTGGTCGCTGCTAAGGCATCAGAAGAGGAAGTTTCTAGAGGGAAAAATGAACTCGTGCGGTCCCTGTTGGATCGTTTGCGCCGGGGCATCGTTAGAGAACGAAGTCGGGCATTCGCCGCATTGGTGGAAGGAACAGTTAAGTTGGCATACACACCACCTACGGGAGGGGAAAAATGGCGTTTGAGCATTTCGGGGGGGACTTTGCGAACAACAGTTTTCAGGAAATCTCCTCTCCTTACCTTGCTTCGGGATTGGACATCGGGTCAATCCTGGAGGGAACGAGGGCAGAAAAAACTCCCGGCGCTTTATGTTCCTGCTGAACGCAGTTTTTATTCCCGATACCTGAATGCCGGTGCGGGTGTGTTATCCTCTCCGGAACTCCCCCTGACCATGCTGACATTTACAGATGCTATAGAGAGGGCGAAACAGACCTATCAATCTTGGACGGATGGTATTCCTCCTACACCGGAAGGACAAAAGATATGGTATCTGGCTAAGAAAGCCCTGGCGGGGGAGGCCTATATTCCTACTCACGGCCCTAAGCTCTGGAAATGGCGCACGCCACAAGGAAAGATATTAGATTTAGAGATGGCTTCATCAGGGCAGATGGAAGCGTGGCCTTTAGTTTTGATTGCTGCTTCTCTTTTCTCGTGGCGGAATGAAGGCTTGCTGGATGACAACTTTTACCTTTGCATTGAAGAGCCGGAGACACATTTACATCCCGCCGCTCAAGTGGCGATGGTGGAATTACTGGCGTATTTGGTCAATCAAGGATTCAATGTGGTGGTAACGACGCACTCGTTGACGGTGTTGTATGCGTTGAATAATCTTCTTGTGGCTTCAGACCTGGGGGACTATGAGGAGGAAAAAATCCCGCAACTGGAAGTGCGCTTGCGGCGCGGTCAGGTCGGCGTGTACTTTTGCTCCCCCGATGGAGAGGTCGTGGAGTTGGTGGACGAGGAAACAGGCTTGATTCCTGAAGGGCAATTGGCTGCAGTGGATGAGGCATTGGACACACAATTGAACCGCTTGGAATTTCTGCGGGCTTATGGCACTACAGGGAAACGTAATGTGTGATTTGGAAGCTTATCTCACCTTTGATTCATCTAAACATTCGACGTATAGTCTGCGCGATGTCGGATCGAGCGGGCGTCTCCGGATCAAGATGGGGCCAGGGGAGATACTGCGAGAATACGACTTGGAGGCGTATTTTGGACCACGAGCTATCCAACGGCCTGATAGATTGCTATTGGGGCGGATCGGACAGGGGTCGTGGGTGGTGGTGTTACTGGAGTGCAAGAGTCATACGGGATGGGAACATGCCCTCCAAAAATTCCGGGCTGTGTTGCCCGTTTTTTGCCGGGGACAGGAGGAAGGTGAGATGCACCATCGCGCGTGTGCTCCTTTGATGCCTGGAGGGAAAGGCCACCGTGTCTTGGCTGTGGTCGCGGGCCAGGTGGGTGCAGAAATGCGCCGGCAGGCCCCCAGGCGAGGGAACAGGCGGATCGTAGAGCGCGAGAAGGCCAGGCTCAGTTGTGGGGGGAAAACCATCCCCGTGTTGCCGCCGATGCGGCGAGATTTCGCCTCGCTGAAGGCGTTTTGGTGTAAATTGGGAATTTCGTAAGGAAATGAAACGATGTTGTTAGCAACATTCCACCACATTCACATCGTGGGTATCGGCGGGGCGGGGATGTCCGCCATCGCCCGCGTGCTGCGTGGACGCGGGTTCGCGGTGCAAGGCTCCGACCGTAGCGCGGGGCGACTGGTCGCCGCGCTGCGGGACGAGGGTATCCCCGTCGCGATCGGGCACGCGGCGGAGAATATCGCCGGCACCGACCTGGTGCTGGCCTCGTCTGCTGTGCCGGAGGATAACCCTGAATTGGCGGCGGCCCGCGCACAGGGTATTCGCGTCATGCGCCGCCCGGAATTTTTGCCGTTGCTCACCGCCGGCTATGACGTTATCGCCGTGGCGGGCGCGCACGGCAAGACGACTGTGACCGGGATGCTCACGACCATCCTGCTGGCGGCGGGCCGCGATCCCACCTACATCATCGGCGGCGTGGTCAACAACTTAGGAACCAACGCTCACGCCGGGCAGGGGCCGCTCTTCGTCATCGAGGCGGATGAGTACCGCAACACTTTCCTGGCGCTGGAACCGCAGATCGCCGTGATCACTAACGTGGAGTACGATCATCCTGATTGCTTCCCCAACGCCCGCATGTTGCGGCTGGCCTTCGGCGATTTCGTGGAGCGTATCCGCGCGGGCGGCGCGCTGGTGGCCTGTTACGACGACCCGGTGGCTCACGCGCTGGGAGCCTCGTTCCACGCCAACGGCGGACGCCTGCTTCTCTACGGCAAACGCCCGGCGGCAGGCGTGGCCTGGTGCGCGGAGGACATCCGTCCCGGTGAGCGGGGGAGCGACTTTGTCGCGGTACACGAGGGGCAGCCGCTGGGGACGGTGCGCTTGCAGGTTCCTGGCGCGCACAACGCGGTGAACGCGCTGGCGGCGCTGGCCGTCGTCACCGAGCTCGGCGTGCCCTTCGACGCGGCCCGCGCGGGACTGGAGCAATTCGCGGGAACGGCGCGGCGTTTCGAGGTCTTAGGCGAAGCGCAGGGTGTGGTGGTCGTGGACGATTACGCCCATCACCCGACGCAGATCCGCGCGGTGCTGGCTGCGGCGCGCCAGCGCTACCCCGGCCACCGGCTCATCGCTGTCTGGCAGCCGCACACCTTCAGCCGGGTCCAGGCGCTGTGGGATGATTTCCTGACATCTTTCGCTGGGGCCGACGAGGTGTTGGTGTTGCCCATCTACGCGGCGCGCGAGGTGGACGATGGCTCCGTCAGTCACCAGCAGCTGGCGGACCAAATGCGACATCCGGCGGTCGCGGCGGCAGCTTCGTTGGAGGCTGCGACGCAAGCCCTGGCGGCGGAAGTTCGTCCCGGCGACGTCGTCTTGCTGCTGGGAGCGGGCGATGAGTATCTTGTCGGGGAACGTTTGTTGGAAAAAATGTAAATGTATGAGTCTACTGAAAAAACTAGGAAATTTACCACAGAGGCACAGAGAGCACAGAGAATTTAAACTTGACCTTGAAAAAATTAACTTTTTGACGTGTAAAGTGTAATTTTCTTAAACTAAACAGCAAATTTTCCCCATCTTCTCCGTTTATGGGCACTGCCTGCCCATACTACGCTCTGTGTCTCTGTGGTGAGAATAACCTTTTTTCAGGGGAGCCAAGTATCTTCTCAATAAATAGTGGTAAATAGCTGTGGTCGGTCTCATTGGGGCCTTCCGCTCCAAACTTACCGACCAAAGCCCAGACGGGCACGGTCAGGAGACCGGCCCGAGCTAGAAGGTACGAAAAAGTGAGAGAAGGGAGTGAGCAATGTCACGTTTGACCGGCTTGTTGAGTAAATTGACCGGGGTGAGGGGGCGAAAACGCGCGCGTTTCTGCGCCTATCGTTCGGAGACAATGGCTTTCAAGATGAAGCTGGTGGAGCGTGGTTGTGGCACGGTCAAGAGACCGGCCACAGCTGCAGCCCCACGGAGGAAGTCACGGCGTTGAGGAAAGATCACGCGGGCCGTTTGGATGCGTTGGTACGGCGATTGGGCGCGGAGCGAGATGGTTTGTTAGCGCGTTACTCCGCCCTCGGCATCGGCGGCCCTGCCGAGGTGCTGGTCATCGCGCGGAGCCGGGATGAGCTCCTGGCGGCGGTCAGCGCGGCGCGGGAGCTGGAGATGCCCTTCAGGGTCTTCGGTGGCCTGACGAATTGCCTGCTTCCCGACGCGGGGCTACGCGGCGTGGTCATCCTCAATCGGGCGCGGCAGGCGCGTTTTGAGGCGGACACTCGCCTCTACGTCGAGGCCGGCGCGCCGCTGGCGTCACTGGCGCGGCAATCGGTGCAGCGCGGCTGGGATGGTCTGACGTGGGCCGTGAATCTGCCGGGGACGGTGGGCGGCGCCCTCGTGAATAACGCGGGCGCGTTCGGCGGGGAGATCGCCGAAGTCCTGGCCTCGGCGGAGGTACTGGGGCCGGAGGGCCGGGTGCAGGAGGTGGGGGCGGATTGGTTCCACTTTGGTTATCGCACCAGCCGGTTGCAGGAGGGTGGGGCGGATTGGATTGTGCTCGCGGCGACCTTCCAGCTGCGGCCAGGGGATGTGGAGCAGTTGCGGGCGCAGGCGGAGGAATACGCCGCGCGTCGCCAGCGCACGCAGCCGGCGGGCCGGAGCTTAGGTTCCACGTTCAAGAATCCGCCGGGCGATTACGCCGGCCGGTTGATCGAGGCGGCGGGCCTGAAGGGCGCGCGGGTGGGGGGCATCGTCGTCTCCACGCAACACGCCAATTTTTTCATCAACGAGGGGCAGGGTACGGCGACGGATTACGCCGCTCTCATGCGGCGGGTGCAGGAAGAGGTGGCGCGTCAATTCGGTGTCCGGCTGGAGCCGGAGATTGAGGTGGTTGGGGAGTGAGGAGTGAGGAGTGAGGAATTAGGATGATGACAGAGCGGGTAAGGGTGGTAGTTTTATTCGGCGGGCGTTCCGGCGAGCACGAGGTGAGTCTGATGTCGGCGCAATCGGTGATGGAGGCGTTGGACCCGACGCGCTACGAGGTGTTGCCGGTGGGGATCACCCGCGAGGGCGCGTGGATCGTGGGGGATGATCCCCTTGCGGCTCTGCGGCGGGAGGATTTCGCAGGAACTCGCCCCGTCACTCTCCTGGCCGATCCTACTCGCCGGGGCTTGTGGCGGCTGGAGCCGAGGGAAGGAGAGGCGTGCCTGGCGCTGCTCTCGCGCGTGGACGTGGTCTTCCCGGTGCTGCACGGCACTTTTGGCGAGGATGGCGCGCTGCAGGGGCTGCTGGAACTCGCGGATGTGCCTTACGTGGGAACGGGTGTGCTGGCTTCGGCGGTGGCGATGGACAAGATCGTCTTCAAACAGGTTTGCCGGGCTGAGGGGATTCCCCTCACCCAAGACGTGGCTCTGACGCGCCGGCGCTGGGAACGGGAACCAGAGGCGGTTTTGGTGAAAATTGAAGGAAGGCTACCCTACCCGCTGTTCGTCAAGCCCGCGAATTTAGGCTCCAGCGTGGGCATCAGCAGATGCGACGACCGGGAGGAGCTGCGCCAGGGGCTGGACGAGGCGGCGCGCTACGACCGTCGCATCTTAGTCGAAGAGGCGGTCCCCGCCGCGCGCGAGATCGAGGTGAGCGTTTTGGGCAACGAAGCGCCCCGCGCCTCGCTGCCCGGCGAGATCATCCCCAGCCGCGAGTTCTACGACTACGCGGCGAAATACTTAGATGAGGGCGAGGAGGCTTCGGACTTGCTCGTTCCCGCGCCCCTGGATGAGGCCATGACGCAGCGGGTCCGCGAACTGGCGCTGCAGGCTTATCGCGCCATTGATGGGGCAGGGATGGCCCGCGTGGATTTCCTTCTCAGTGGGGAGACGGGGGAGCTGTATTTGAATGAGCTCAACACTATCCCCGGCTTCACCTCCATCAGCATGTATGCCAGGCTCTGGGAGGCTGCGGGAATTACTTATCCCATGTTGTTGAGTGGGCTTATTGACCTGGCGCTGGAGCGCCACGCGGAGAACGCGCGAACCTTGCGAACCTTGCGAAGGTTTTAAACCTTCACAAGGTTAATAGGAGCACGACGATGGCGAAACAACGATACCACCGGACGGCAGCTTTGCTCAACGCCCAACCGCGCCTGGCGCAGGGCGCTCGACGCCGGACCAGGCCCGTGCGGGTTCCCTGGCGGCTCCTGCTCGTTGTGACCGGTATCGTGGCTGTCGTGCTGTGGTTCTGGCTGGATGCGCGGTGGTACGTGGGCGCGAGCTGCTTGCAGATCGCCGGGACCTCTTCCCCGGAGCTGGCGCGGGAGGTGGCTTTGGGGGGCGAGGTACTGGGGCTGCACGGCCTCTGGCTGCGTTCCGGCGACGTTGTGTCGAACGTCTTGGCGACGGTACCCTCGGTGGCTGAAGTAGATGTCCATTGTCGGGTCTACCCGGCGCAGTGTGTGATCACCGTGCGGGAGCGCCAGCCGGTACTGGTCTGGATGGCGGAGGACGGCTCGCATTGGGTTGACGCCGGTGGTGTGGTGTTCGGGGCGCTGGACGAGCGGGTGGGGCTGCCTGTCGTGACGGGGTCGCTGCCCGACGGGGAGATCTCCCCGGAGGTGTTGGCCGGCGCGCGAGCGCTGGTGGCCGCGGGCGTCCCCTCGGACGAGTTAGGATATAATCCCCAACGTGGTTTGGTCTGGAGCGACCCGCTGGGGCGACAGGTGGCCTTCGGGACCGGGGCGGATATGGCGTTGCGCTGGCGCGTCTACCAGGCGTTGGCGGCGGGGCTGGCGGATCGCGGGATTTACCCCGCGACATTGGACGTGCGTTTTCCGCGCGCTACGGTTTACTCCCTGGAAAATTCCTGGTAAGGGGGACGTATGGAACGATCAGTCGTCGGCATAGACGTTGGAAGTCATAAAATCCAGGTATTGGTCGGTGAGATAGGCCATGATGGAGTGACCCGCATTGTGGGCCTGGGGAGTGTGCCCTCGCGTGGCGTACGGAAAGGCGTGATCGTCAACGTGTCGGAGGCAACCGCTGCCATCACCGAGGCGGTGGAACGGGCCGAACAGAGCTCGGGCTACCAGATCGAACGCACGTTCGTCGGGGTCAGTGGTGCTCACATCACCTCGCGCAACAGCCAGGGCGTGGTGGGCGTGTCCCGCCGTGATCGGGGAATCACTCCCGACGACGTAGATCGCGTGCTGGAGGCGGCCGGCGCGATCGCGCTGCCGCAAAACCAGGAGCTCCTGCACATCATCCCCCGCACCTACATCGTGGATGGGCAGGAAGGCGTGCGCGATCCGCTGGGCATGCATGGTTTCCGCCTGGAGGTGGAGGCGCACGTTGTGATGGGGGCCACTACCGCGTTGCAGAACCTGACGAAGTGTGTGACCGGCGCCGGCATTGAAGTGAGCGAGTTGGTGCTCACCAGTCTGGCGGCGGGGGACGCCGTTCTGTCGGAGACGGAGAAGAAGATGGGCGTCGTTCTCGTGGATATTGGCGAGGGGACGACCGACATCGCTATCTTCATTGAGGGGACCATCTGGCACACACGCTCCCTGGCATTGGGTGGGGAGTACATCACGAACGATATTGCCATTGGTTTGCGTCTGCCCTCGGAGGCCGCCGAGGAGGTGAAGCTGCGCCACGGGCACACCCTGGCCACCCAGGTTTCTGAGGATGAGCGCTTCACTATTTCACCTTATGGGGAAAGCAGCCCGCTGGTGGTGCCGCGTTGGAAATTAGCCGAGATCATTCAGGCGCGTGTCGAGGAAATTTTAGAAAGTGTGCAGCAGGAGATCAAGCGTTCTGGCTACGGCGGGTTGTTGCCGGCGGGGTTGGTTCTCTGTGGGGGGACGGCCCAGTTGCCGGGGATGCAGGAGTTGGGCCGGGACCTCTTCGGCCTGCCGGTGCAGATTGGCGTACCCCAGGGGTTATCGGGATTGGTGGACAAAGTGAACAACCCGGCGTCGGCGGTGAGTGTGGGCCTTGTCCGGTGGACTCCCATGTGGGAGGATGCCGGGGGGATTGGGGCCTGGAAGGCCGCGCGGACTTCCTGGTGGAAGCGGTTGGGACCCTGGTTCCGCACTCTTCTGCCGGGGTAACGAGAAAGCGAGGAAGCGAGAAAGCGAGAGGGCGAGGAAGCGAGAGGGCGAGAAAGCGAGAAAGCGAGAGGGCGAGGAAGCGAGAGGGCGAGGAAGCGAGGAAGCGAGAGGGCGAGTAAGCGAGGAAGCGAGAGGGCGAGCAAGCGAGGAAGCGAGAGGGCGAGGAAGCGAGGAAGCGAGAGGGCGAGGAAGCGAGGAAGCGAGGAAGCGAGGAAGCGAGAAAGCGAGGAAGCGGGAGGGCGAGAAAGCGAGGAAGTGATTCATCATTCTTCATTCTCTATTCTCTATTCTCTATTCTTATTCAACATTAAGATATTTTTGGGGAAGGTACATTCAATGAGTAGGGGTTTCTCTTTAAGTCATGCAGGAGGTATGGACATGGGTGTAACACGTGAGAATTTTGCACAGATTTGCGTGGTCGGCGTGGGAGGTGGCGGCAGCAATGCAGTTGACCGGATGATCACGGAGGGACTGCAGGGCGTGAATTTCATCGCCGTCAATACCGATGCTCAGGCCTTGATGCTCTCTAGCGCGCCCAAGCAGCTGCGTTTGGGAGATGGGGTGACTCGTGGGCTGGGCGCCGGGGGGAATCCCGAGGAGGGCCAGAAGGCCGCCGAGGAATCCGAAGACGATATCCGGGAGCTCTTGCAGGGTGCCGATATGGTTTTCGTCACCGCCGGAATGGGCGGCGGAACGGGGACCGGCGGCGCGCCGGTCATAGCCCGCATCGCCAAGGAGGAGATCAAGGCGTTGACCATCGGCGTGGTGACTCGCCCCTTTACTTTTGAGGGTTCCAAGCGGGCGCGCACGGCTCTGGAGGGCATCGAGAAGCTCAAGGATGTGGTGGACACTCTCATCGTGATCCCCAATGATCGCTTGCTGGAGATCACGGAGAAACGCGCGACCCTCCAGGAAGCTTTCCTCACGGCCGACGATGTGCTGCGCCAGGGCATTCAGGGGATCACAGAGGTCATCACCGTGCCGGGGTTGATCAACCTGGACTTCGCCGACGTGCGGACGATCATGCGGGAAGGCGGCGCCGCGCTGATGGCGATTGGAAAGGCTTCGGGCGAGAACCGGGCCATTGAAGCGGCGCAACAGGCCATCTCCAGCCGGCTGCTCGACATCACCATTGACGGCGCGCGAGGCATTTTGCTCAACGTCACCGGTGGGCCTGACATGACCCTCTTCGAGGTCAACGAGGCAGCCTCCATCATCCGCGAGACGGCGCACGAAGAAGTCAACCTGATCTTCGGCGCGGTGATAGATGAGGAAATGGGCGACGATCTGCGTATTACCGTCATCGCCACCGGCTTTGACCAGGATGAGGGGCAGCCTCGACCGCAATTCCAGCCGCGCCGGGAGCTCAAAGAGCTCATGGTTCCCGGGCTGCTGGAGCGCGATAACGTCGAGATTCCCGCTTTCTTGCGCCGGCGCAGCTAGCTAACCTTGCGCGGCGCTGGCGCTTTGCTGGCTCGGAATGACAAGGTGGGGGCGGACGCCTGACGTTTGATGCGCTACGTATTGCGTCTTGCGTGTTGCGTTTTTGCCGGACACCTGACGCCTGATGTTTGACGTTTGACTCCCGACGGAACACGGAACACGCACCACGTTTTGCGCCGCCAGCGTTTCAAAATCCTCGGCAGAGGTAGGAGATTCCTCGCTGGCGCTTTGCTGGCTCGGAATGGCAAGGTGGGGGCGGCGCCCGCGGCAAGCTAAGCCCCCGGGGACGGGTTTGCGAAGGGCCTCGCGCATGCGCCGCCCCCGGGGACGGG
>JAUWHU010000261.1 GCA_030605705.1 Thermoflexia bacterium
TTGGCGTGGTAAGTGCCACGCGACGTAAATTTTTCACCACAGATTACACGGATTACACTGATTTTTTACTTTTTTCCGTGCTAATCCGTGAAATCCGTGGTTAATTTTAACTCGACCACGCGAATTCCCAAAGAGCCAAAAAAAATAAGAAAACTCTGTGTCCTCTGTGTCTCCGTGGTGAAATCCCTACGGGAGGGTCACATCCGTCAAGGTGAGGCGGTCATAGAGGGCGCGTTGTCCCGTGGAATCAGCAGCGGCGAGGCGCGCGCCGGTGTCAGGATTGTACCAGCCTACCGCCAGACGATACATCCCCGGCGGCACAGCGCTCACGTCCAACGTGACGGTTTCGCTCACCACCTCGCCGGCAGCCCAACGGCTCGTGGGATAGGTCCAATCACGCGGCATCGCGTCATCCTGGGCGGCCATCACGCCCGTAGCGGCATCGTAGAGGTGGACGAAACGCTTGTAGTCCTGGCCGGGAGCCTCCCCGGCCTGCCACCAGAGTAACACGCTCAGGGTGGATCGCTCCTCAAGCAAGTCGTATCCCAGCAGACGCAGCACGTCGCCGAAGTCGGCTGCCTGCGGATGAGCAAGGGGCGGTGCTGCGAAGAGCCGTTCGCGTTGTGTGATCGGCAGTTCACGAGATAGGACACAGGTCGCATAAGGCTCCCCTTCCGCTAGCAGCGTCAGCCGCAGGTGATAGGGGCCGTCGGGCAAGACAGGCGGCAGGTCGAGGTGGACAGGCGCGCGCACCCAGGCGAAGCGCGGCCATGTCGAAGTGTGGGAGCCGGGGGCCAGCTCGCTCTCTGTCGAGGCGACGGTGTCCCCCTCCGGCGTCATCACGTCCCAGCGGGCGCTGAGATCGGCGACGGGTGCCCGGGTAGCGTTCCATTGCGCGTAAAAATCCAGGCCGTCGCCCTCCTGGATGCTCTCCGGCAGTTCCAACCCCAGCAAATTCACGTCCCCACCACGGCAGAGGATGTCCGCACCTTTGCGGGGCAGCTCGCAGCAGGCGTTTCGAGGATCATAGAGAGTCGTCTGCGTCAGCGTGAGAGGTACGTCAACCTCGCCGCCGCTCTCCATAGTGGCTTTCAGGTAGGTGATGACCTTGAGCGTGTAGTCGCCGGGGGCCAATCCCTCCGGTAGCGGCAGCACGAGGAAGTCCGTGACCTGCTCGCCGGGATGCCAAAGCGTCGTGGGTAGATAGCCGTAGCCCGGCTGCAAATCGCGGCTGGCGATCTGGCGGCCTGTGACATCCAACAGCCGCAGCGAGAGGCTCCAGTTGCGCGGCGTGCCCGGCGTAGACCAGATCATCCGCGCGCGCAGCGTGGCGGGGTCGGGCTGCTCAGCTGCGACGGCGTGCAGGGTGAGGTCGCCAGCGCCCAGTTGGGCCAGGACGGGCGCATCCGGCGGAAGGATGGGGCCGCGTCGCACCCGCAGCGCGCCGATGTACAGTGTCCCCATGCCCGCGCCCTGCCTCGTGTGGGCGTGGATTTCTCCATAGCGGTCGTAGAGCCGCAGTTCAAGCAGATACAAGCCACGGGAAAGATCGGGGGGCAGCGCGAGCGTCGCCTGGGAATATTGTGAGACGACAGCAAAATCGTCTCCGCGTGGCGTTGTGCCCGGAGGCAGGCGCAGGTCAGTTTCCGCCAGCGCGTAGGGGACGTTGTGCCGGGGTTCCGCCGGTGAGACCAGGCGCAGCGTCGCCGTGAGGGGGTGTTCGGTGTAGATTTTCCAGGTCATGGAGATGTCGAGCGTTTCCCCCGGCGTGACCACTTCGGGCAGCGGGCCGGCGTCTTCCAGTCGAGCCAGGCCGAAATCCACGGGGCCGGCGTGGGGATAAGGCATCTGGATGAAGTCAAAGGCAAAGGCGTGGCCATCGCTTTGAAGGGTGGAAGAAATGACAAATGAGAAAATGACAAATGAAGAAATGACGAATGAGCAAATGAAAAATGAAAAATGAGGAAATGAAAAAGCGCGGCTTCTGCGCGGCTTGGGAGCCAGGAGCAATCCCAGGCCGGCGAGGAGTGTCAGTGCCGAAACGACGTTGGCGGCGGTGCGTAACGGCGTATTTCGCAGCCGCAGCGTGACGGTGTGTTCTCCCTCGGCAAGGTTCACCGTCAGCCGGCCGGAGCCGGGCATGGGAAATGCCTCCACGGGCGCGCCGTCCACCTCTACCTGCCAGCCGGGCCACCAGTTGAGCGGAAACGTCACCGCGCTGGCGTGTCCCAGCATCACCCGCCACGTCTGCCGGATGGGCGTGCGTTCCAGCAGCTCCGCCGTCAGCTCTACATCTCCGCCGGCGATGGGACGCGCAGCGTCCACGCCATCCACGACCGCCTCGGAGATGTAGAGCCGGGGCGACACGTCGTGCGGGAGGTACTCGTAGCGAATCGTCGTGCC
>JAUWHU010000165.1 GCA_030605705.1 Thermoflexia bacterium
GATGGCGTGCAGGAAAGCCTCTCCATCCACGCCAGCCGGCTTCGGTCCGCCGAATAGGCCGACTAGGAAGGTGGCAGCCTGCTGGGACTGAATGGCGCTGGCGGCGTCCACCGCGTCGTCCAGCCAGTCGAAGGCGTAGAACAGGAACCGCTCGCACTCTGGGATGCGGTGGATGCGCAGCGCGACCTCGGTGATGACCCCCATCGTGCCACAGGAGCCGATGAACAAGCCAGCTAAGTCGGGGCCATTGGCTCCGCGTTCGATGGGCAGGGGTGCGTCGGTGTTGGCCGCTGAGCCGGTGCGCACAATCGTGCCGTCCGGCAGCACCACCTCCAGCGCAACCACGTGACCGCCGGTGACGCCGTACTCGGTGATGCCGTGGGGGACGGCGTTGTAGGCCACCGTGCCGCCAACGGTGCAGGAGAACATCCCCCCGCCGCCGGGCACCGTCATCTCCCAGCCCAGCTTGTTCAACTCGCTATCCACCGCGTGCCAGATAGCGCCCGTCTCGGCGGTGACCACCTGATTCTCCCGGTCAATCTTGAGAATGCGGTTCATCAAGTCAAGCGCCAGCACAATGCAGCCCTCTTTGACGCCAAAATCCACAAAAGTCGTGGCGCGGCCCCAGATAAAGATGGGCTTCCGGGCCTCGTTGGCAGCCTTGACGATTGCGACCACTTCGGCGGTGCTTTCTGGTCGCACGACAATGTCGGGCACGCCGCCGGGGGTGGGACCGCAGTCGCGGCGGTAACACATCCGGTCCGCCAGCACATCGCTGACGTGTTCGGGGCCACAGATGGCCCGCAGCCGTTTCAATAGATCCATAGTTGCTCCTTTTTCGTAGACATGATATAATTAAGTCGCTTCACGGAGGTGATGAAATGACTCTGCAAGAGATTATCGCCGACATCCACGGCATCAACGCTGAACTGACCCGCTTTGAGAAGAAGTATGGATTCCTCTCCGCCGTCTTCTACGAGTGGTACTGCAGCGGCGAGGAGCCGGAGGATGACAGTTGGGTGCTTGATTTTTCCCTCTGGGCTGGCCTGTACGAGACCAAACTGGAGCGCGAGCGCATGTTCCGCACGGCGGTTGCACAAGAGAAATCGCCGCTGCGGATAGTGCAACGTGCCCCGTCACCGATGCCAGCCTGATGCTCCCACCACTGGAAGCATATCGCGAGTTCATCTACCGCATTGACGAACTCTCTTCTCATATCACCCGCTCGACATTGGTCTTTTACACCATCGGGACGGCGACGGCCATCGTAACGGGCCAGATCGAATTTACGGGCGACGTTGTTCTCACCATCGCCGAGGCTCTGAGTTTCGCTCCTGATCATCGTCGAATCACTCGTTATGGTTACCAAGTCTGGCGCGGCAGCGAGAAACTGTACTGGTACGATCCTCAACCACACCCCAACGACCCCACGCTGGCCGCCACACACCCGCATCACAAGCACGTCCCACCCGACATCAAGCATCACCGTATCCCCGCTCCCGACCTCAGTTTTGAGCGACCCAATCTCCTCTTCCTGATCGCGGAGATCGAACGGGAACTGCTCCTCTCCTGACCACAAGTGATCATCGTTGCACCGTGCTTCGCCGCGCGCGAGCGTACAACTCCTGTCCCACCGCGTCTGCTTCCTCGACCAATGCCGCCTCGTCCACTGTGATAATCTGCCGCTGACGCATCACCACCTGCCCGTCAATGATGGTGTCGCTCACGTCCCCGGCGCGCACGCAGTAGACCAACGTCTGCAAGATGTCGTGGAGGGGACGCAGATGGGGCGCGTTCAGATTCACGATGGCGACATCGGCCAGCCGGCCGGGGTCGAGCGTGCCGCTATCCACGCGACAGGCCCGCGCGCCGCTTTCCGTGGCCGCGCGAAAGACGTCAGCCGGGGTGAGCGCTGCCGGGTCATCAGCCGTCACGGACGCCAGCAGCGCTGCTGCTCGCATTTCCTCCCACATATCAAGTAAATCATTGGAAGCACAACCATCGTTGCCCAATGCCACTTCCACCCCGGCGGCCTGCAGCGCGGGCCAATCCATAGCGCCATCGGCCAACTTCATGTTGGATTTGGGACAGTGGACAACGGTCACGCTGTGACGGGTCAGGAGTTCAATCTCGGTCTCGTCCACATGGACGCAATGGACGGCGCTGAGTCGCTCGCTCAGCAGCCCCAGCGATTCTAAATACTCCACCGGGCGCATCCCCCAATCCCGCAGCGCGTCCGCGACCTCGCCGGACGTCTCACTCACGTGGATGTGGATGCCCAAGTCGCGCGCCTCGGCGATGTCGCGGGTCCACTCCAGCAGGCCAGCGCTGCACAAGAACGGGGTGGATGGGCCCAGGCTGATGGTGACGCGCCCGGCAGGGTCATGCCAGCGGGCAACGTATTTCAGCAGCGACTGCTTCAGCCTGTCATTCCCGGTCATCACGCCGGCGGGAATCCAGGCGTCGGCCATTGTAATGGCTCCCACGCCACGCAACCCGACATCGGTCCAGGCCTGGAAGATGGCGTTTACGGACATATCGAGGTCCTGGCAGCAAGTCGTTCCCGCGCGGATCATCTCCAACGCCCCCAGCGCCGACCACAGGTAGGCCGGCCGCCGGTTGCCGGCACGCTGCTCCTGCAAGATGACATCTACCATCGGAAAAAGCACCGCGTCACACCACGGAACCAAACGCAGACCGGCTCCCACGCCTTTGAGGAAATTCTGGTAGAGGTGCGTGTGAGCGTTGACCAGGCCGGGGATGACAGCGCAACCCCGCGCGTCCATTATCTCGGCGCCGGGTGGCGCCAAGAGGTTGTGGCCGATAGCCGCGATGCGGTTCCCTTCGATAAGCAGGTCCGCGTCACGCTCGATGCGACAGGCATCGCGGAGAAGATAGGCTGCTCGTCGGATAAGTAGGTCCACCTCAACCTCTAATTACGAATGAACAGATGTCAATGACATTTGTTCAGACTATACCATATTGTGCGCCGCCTGTCAACTATTTGCGCCGCTGCGTTAAAAATGAGCCTTGCTGCAGGAGAGCCTTAAGATAAACGCAGAGACGCGAAGGCGCAGAGAAAAAAAAGTGCTAAGAAATCTCTGCGGCTCTGCACCTCTGCGTTGGGAATGAGCCTGGCTGCAGGAGAATCTGTAAGATAAACGCCAAGACGCCAGGGCGCAAAGGCGCAAAGAAAAAAAGTGCTAAGAAATCTCTGCCTCTCTGCGCCTCTGCGTTAAAAATGAGACTTTCTGCAAGAGAGCCTTAAGATAAACGCTAAGCCACACCCAGACACTAATCATCAATCACTTTGCTTGTCTCAATCCTGAAACGTACCCTTTGTCATTTCTTCATTTATCATTTCTTCATTTGTCATTTTTAATTCTCTTCACTTGCCTTTCTGCCATTCCGTGGATATAATCGGAGACAACATTGGGAGGTATGATGAATCCATTACTGCACCGGCATTTATACAGCAGCGCGCGCAAGAATCGCTTTTTCTGGTTGCTGAGCCTCTACCTGTTGGGGATAGGAATTCTGACCCTCATCTTCACCGGG
>JAUWHU010000028.1 GCA_030605705.1 Thermoflexia bacterium
GTCTGAACAAACGGAGCTGGAAGTACATTCACGCCATCCTGAAGCGGTGGCAAACCGAGGGACGAGATGAAATCCGTAGACGAGCTGGCGAGGAAGATGGTCGGCGCGATATCGAGGGAGAATACGCCGACTTCATCCAACACTGAGCAAGCCAACGCTTTGCTCGGCGCTTCCCATTGCTCCATCTGTGGGGGATTGGGATACATCCGGTTAGATGTGCCGCTGGAGCACCCCGATTTTGGCAAGCTCTTCCCCTGTGCTTGCCGGGCTGCGGAGATTCGGGAACGCCGGACTGAAGCGTTGCGCTCCGTCAGCAACCTCGCCGCGCTGGACCGTTTCACGTTCGAGACGTTTCGCCCTGAGGGGCAGGGCCTTTCCCCTGACCGGCAGCGCAACTTACGCTGGGCCTACGACCTGGCCTGCGCCTACGCCGTTCACCCGGAAGGCTGGTTGGTCCTGCGCGGCGGCTACGGCTGCGGCAAGACGCATCTGGCGGCAGCGATCGCTAACGCCTGTGTGGTCCAGGGGGTGTCCGTGCTGTTCCTCACCGTGCCCGATTTGTTAGATCACTTGCGGGCGTCCTTCTCCCCCAGCGCCAGTCAGACCTACGACGAGCGTTTTGAGGAGGTGCGGACCGCGCCGTTGTTGATCTTAGATGACTTAGGCATTGAGCAATCCACGCCCTGGGCTTTGGAGAAGCTCTTCCAATTGCTGAACTACCGTTATATGAACCGTTTGCCCACCGTGATCACCACCAATCACGCGCTGGAGGAGATGGAGCCTCGTCTGCGCTCCCGGCTCGCTGATTCCGATTTAGTGCAGCTCGTGACTATTTTGGCGCCGGATTACCGTCAGGCCGGAATGGAGCAGACCCATTCGGAGCTGAACACACTCCCGCTGTATGCCGAGATGACCTTTGGGAGCTTTGACCTGCGCCAGAGAAGTTTGCCGCGTGAGCAGTACGACAATCTCCGGCGGGCACTGGAGATCGCGCAGACCTACGCCGAGCAACCTGCCGGCTGGCTGTTCTTCACGGGGATGTACGGCTGTGGCAAAACGCACCTGGCGGCGGCCATCGCCAATGAGCGGGTACGGTTGGGCCATCCCGCGCTCTTCATCGTGGTGCCGGATCTGCTGGATCACCTGCGGGCGACCTTCAACCCGCAAAGCCCCGTCTCCTATGATAAACGATTTGAGGAGGTACGGCGCGCTCCTTTCCTGGTGTTAGATGATCTGGGGACGGAGAGCGCCACTCCCTGGGCGCAGGAGAAGCTCTACCAGCTCTTCAACTATCGTTACGTGGCGCAGCTCCCCACCGTCATCACCACGGCTAAGGCGGTGGAGGACTTGGATGCCAAATTGCGCACGCGCCTGCTGGACGCGCGTCGTTGCCAGATCTTTGCCCTCACCGTGCCGCCATACTTGGGTGGCGCGACCCGGCCCAAAGCGGGACGACGCGCGAAGAAGAAACGGTGACAGAGATAGAGATGGAGATAGAGAATGGAGAATGGAGACAGAGATAGAGTGGGGAGAGGGTGTGGGAGTGTGGGGGGGGAGGAGAATGGAGATAGAGATGGAGAGGAGAGAGAGAGAAGAAGATAGAGATAGGGGTGGAGATAGAACTCTCTCAACTTGTAGCTATGCCCGCTGAGACGCAACCAGTCACTGATTACCAATTCACAAATGGCTCCCCTGAAAAAAGGTCATTCTCACTACAGAGACACAGAGGACACGGAGAAGATAGAGAAAATTTGATGTTTAGTTTAAGAAAATTACACTTTACACGTCAAAAAGTTAATTTTTTCAAGGTCAAGTTTAAATTCTCTGTGCTGTGGGCACTGCCTGCCCACACTACGCTCTGTGCCTCTCTGTGGTAAATTTCCTGGTTTTTTCAGTAGACTCACAAATCACTAACAGATAGTTATATCCCCAAGGGAAGGAGCACGAAACATGGCTAAAGGTGGACGAGAGAAGGCTTTGGATCAAGCAGTGGCGCAGATCAAGCGCCGGTTCGGTGAGGGCGCGTTGATGCGCTTAGGCGAAGCTACTCACTTGCAGGTGGAGACTATTCCCACCGGCGCCCTGGCGTTGGACATCGCGCTGGGGGCGGGAGGGCTGCCACGGGGGCGCATCACCGAAGTCTACGGCCCTGAAGGGTCAGGAAAAACGACGCTCTGCCAGCACGTGATCGCGGAGGCCCAGAAGCGCGGCGGGGTGGCGGCTTTCATTGATATGGAGCACGCCATGGATCCGGTCTATGCGGAACACTGCGGTATCAATGTGGAGGATCTCTACATTTCCCAGCCTGATACCGGCGAACAGGCACTGGAAATCGCCGAGGCACTGATACGCAGCGGCGCGGTGGATGTGATCGTCATAGACTCGGTAGCGGCGCTGGTCCCGAGGGCGGAGATCGAAGGGGAGATGGGCGATTCGCATCCCGGCCTCCAGGCGCGGCTGATGAGCCAGGCGCTGCGCAAGCTCTCCGGCGTCATCAAGCAGAGCAATGGGGTGATGATTTTCACCAACCAGCTGCGGATGAAGATCGGCGTGATGTTTGGGTCCCCGGAGACAACTTCCGGCGGGCGCGCGCTGAAATTCTACGCCACCGTGCGTTTGGACGTGCGGCGAATCGCCTCCATCAAAGTGCAGGGCGTGGTTGTGGGAAACCGCGTGCGGGTGCGGGTGACCAAGAACAAGGTCGCGCCGCCCTTCCGCGTGGCAGAGTTCGACATCATGTTCGGCCAGGGTATCAGCCACGAAGGGGACTTGCTCGACGTGGGGCTGGACCTGGGGCTGATTGATAAGCGCGGTTCTTTCTACTACTACGAGGGCGAGCGGTTCTCCCAGGGGCGGGAGAACGCCAAGACCTACATGAAAGAGAACCCGGACTTCTCCAATATCCTGGAACAGGTCGTCCGGCAGAAGTTGGACGAGCCTGAAGAGGGTTTGCCGGAGGAAGAAGCGGTGGCTGAAGAGGCCGGTAGCTGAGACACGGAGTTTGCAGGGAATTTGACCTGTGCGGTTAGCAGAATAGGACACGGATACACACGGATTTCACGGATAAAAAACAAAAAATCCGTGTGTATCTGTGAGAATCGTATTATCTCAATATTC
>JAUWHU010000598.1 GCA_030605705.1 Thermoflexia bacterium
ATCCGTCGAATATCTATTGAACGCGACATAACAATACCCCCTTTTTCACGAAAATCGTACTGTGATTATCATAACATGAGAGTTACAAGTTGCAAATGCGGGTTGAAAGTTGCAAGTTACAAGTTGAAAGTTGCCAGAGGAGTGCGGGAGTGGGGGACTGAGGCAAAGGAAGGAGTGTGAGAGTGTGGGAGTGTAGGAGTGTGGGAGTGTGGGAGTGTGGGAGTGTGAAAGTGTGGGAGGAGGGATAGCCTTGTCCCAGATATATCTCTGGACGATTACGATTGTCACTTGTCACACCCTGTGCCTTGCGTATACTGCAGGCACAGAGAGAGAGTGCCCGCCGCATTTGAGGCACGGCGCACAAGGCTATTGCTCTCTCAAAACACGGAGGAGGCTGTATGGCGCGCTTGATATCTCAGGCAGTGAATTTCTCGATTGAGCTCCCGGATTACGTCACTGTTCTCTTTTGGGATTACGACGTGTCTGCTCTTGTCTGGGAACGTCATCGCGATTTGATCATCCAGCGGGTACTGGCTTCTGGTACCTGGGAAGCGGTGACGTGGTTGCGCGGCCGGCTGGGCGACGACGCGCTGCGCTCGTGGTTGCTTCAGCATGAAGGACGCGGCCTATCGCGCCGCCAACTACGTTTCTGGCAACTGATTCTCGAGTTACCAGCTCCACAGGTTGATGCCTGGCTGGCTGAGCCAGCGCGACAAATCTGGGAAGGACGGGTGCAACCATGAAATTTAAGAGGGAAATTCTGGTAGAATCGCAGTGGCAAGTGCTCCGTAAAATTGGCCCTTTCCTCTCTACCCACAATTTCTACCTTGGAGGAGGAACCGCCATTGCCCTTTACTTGGGTCACCGGCGCTCAATTGATTTTGATTGGTTCATTGCAGCTAACTTTGACCCTCTCATCCTTGCACAAAGACTACGCGAGCCAGTCCCTTCCTTTGCCACTGAACAAATTAGTCAAGGAACGCTTCACGGGCGTTTATCAGAGGTGCGTTTGACCTTTTTGGAATATCATTATCCACTGTTAGAACCTCTGGTGCCCTGGCCGGCGGGAGGATGTGAGTTAGCTTCTCTGGCCGACCTTGTTTGTATGAAGTTGGTAGCCGTGGCACAGCGCGGCACCAAAAAAGACTTCGTAGATATCCATGCGTTAAGCCAACACTATCTTCCACTCAGCGCAATGTTTACTCTCTATCGGCAGAAGTATGAAATTCAAGATATTTCCCATCTGCTATACGCACTCACCTACTTTGACGATGCTGATGGGGAACCATTGCCTCAGATGCTAAGAGAAATAAACTGGCAAACCATCAAAGATGATATTAAAATGTGGGTTAAAGAGATTACTAATCACTAATCCCTCACCACTGGTTCCCCAATTACACTTCAATTTATAAGGAGTCGCCATGTGCTGGCGCACACCATCCAAGTGCGAAAATGGGGTGATTGTCGTTTGATTTGCGGAGTTGATGACAACTTGTAACTTTCAACTTGTAACTTGTAATGTTTATTTTTAAAAGGAGTTTTGTGTATGGCGCGCCTGCACGAATATCAAGGAAAGAAACTACTCAAGCAATTCAAGTTTGCCGTCCCGCAAGGGCGCGTGGCGACGACGCCCGACGAGGCGCGCGCCATCGCTGCCGAGATTGGCCGGCCGGTGATGGTCAAGGCGCAGGCCTGGGTGACGGGACGGGCGACCCTGGGCGGTATCCGCAAGGCCGCCACGCCCGACGAAGCGGCCACCGCGGCCACCGCAATGTTGGGCATGAAGATCAAAGACTTCACCGTGGAGCAGGTGTTGATCGAGGAACAATTAGATATCGCCCACGAATTCTACGCCGGCGTCATCGTGGATGACCGGGAGCAGGCCCCGCTGGTGATGTTCTCCAGCGTCGGCGGCACCGGCATCGAGGAGATCGCCGCGCAGACCCCCGATAAGGTCGCTTACACGCGCGTAGATATCGAGTTCGGGTTACAGGATTACCAGGCGCGCAATCTGGTGCGCCAGACCGGCATCGGCGGGAAATTGCAGCGCGACTTAGGTACGCTGCTGGTGCGGCTTTACGATGTCGCCCGCGCCTACGAGGCCCGCGCTGCCGAGATCAACCCGCTGGTGCAGACCACAGACGGCCGGCTCTACGCTGCCGATTGCCGCATCACCGTGGATGACTACGCCGTCTTCCGCCACCCCGACCTGGGCATCAAGATCGCCCGCGAGTACAATCGCCCGCCTACCGCCCTGGAGCGCATCGCCTACGCGGTGGAAGCCAACGACTATCGCGGCACGTTCTACTTCATCCAGATGGCGCAGGATTTCGAGAAGGGCGAGGGCTACATCGGCTTCCACGGCGCGGGTGGCGGCGGCTCAATGATGAGCATGGACGCGGTGCTGCGCCAGGGGTACCAGGTCGCCACCTTCGTGGATACCAGCGGCAATCCGCCCGCCAGCAAAGTCTACCGCGCGGCGAAAATCGTGCTGGCCGTGGGGCCGATTGATGGCTATTTCGGTTCCGGCTCCGGCGTCGCCAGCCAGGAGCAATTCTACTCGGCGCGAGGGATGTTCAAGGCGTTTTTGGAGGAACAGGTGGACGTCCCCATCGTCATCCGGCTGGGCGGCAACGCTGAGGACAAGGCCGTGGAGATACTGGAAGCGCTCAACGGACGCATCCCCGCGCCGGTGGAGGGGTACAGGAAAGATGACTCGCCGGATTTTTGCGCTGCGCGATTAGATGCACTGATAAAGAAGTTACAAGTTGGAAAGTTGAAAGTTAAAAGTTCGGAAGTGGAGCAACGTGAGCCGCAGAAGCCATACAGGTTCAAGACAATCACTGGGGGGACGGTCACGTTGGATCACGCGGTCTGCGCGACGTGCGAGAGTAAGGTTTGTATTGAGGCGTGTGCGCGGAAAATCCTCTCGCTCAACGACGAGAGTTGTCCGGTGCTCAACATCACCCGCGAGGAGGCCGCGCGTGGGCGTTGTGTCGAGTGTCTGGCCTGCGAAGTGGATTGTCTGCTCTACGGCGCGGGCGGGGGGCATGTCGAGTTGCCGATTCTGGGGTTAAAATAAGTTGAAAGTTGCAGGTTGAAAGTTGAACGTTGGGGTGGAACATAGCTAGCGCTTTGAAAATGCTGAAAACTAGCCGAGGGAAGTAGTGCCACTTTGCATAACCGCTTCACTATTTTTTTCTTGCCGGTCAAGTACTGATTGCCAGAAGAACCAGCGGTTGTAATCTTCATGCGCTTCCACGGAAGCATTCTCAGGCAGTCCTTGTCTCTCCAATTCGCTTAGGGACATACCATATTGGGCTTCGAATTGTTGAATATGCTTTTTGGCTTCTCGCATCTCGACTACCGACATCGCCTTCTCCTTATCACTTTTGCATTTAAGGATTGTCAGACTCAACTAAATTCATTATACTACATAAAGTCAAAGGTCGAAATTAAAGGATCAGGGATTAGTTGCAAGTTACAGGTTGCACGTTGCAAGTTGAGAAGGTAACTTGTAACATTTAACGTGCAACTTGCAACGCCCAGAAAACGGGAGAGAGTGGATGGCTATTCTAATTGATGAAACCAAACGAGTTTTAGTACAAGGCATCACCGGGCGCGAAGGAATGGCCCGCACGCAGTTGATGGCCGGCTACGGCACCCACGTCGTGGCCGGGGTGACGCCGGGACGTGGCGGCCAGCAAGTACATGGCATCCCGGTCTTCGATACCGTTGAGGAAGCGTGGGAGCAGGTTGGGCCGCTGGATATTAGCGTGCTCTTCATCCCCGCGCCGCTGGTCAAGAGCGCGGCGTTGGAAGCGATAGACGCGGGTGTCAAACTGCTCGTCATCGTGCCGGACCGCGTGCCAATCTACGATGTGCTCAGCATCGCCAAGCGTGCCAAGTCCGCCGGGGCCAGATTCATCGGCCCGAACACATTGGGCGTGCTCAGCCCTGACAAGGCCGTTTTGGGCATGATGGGCGGACGCGCGGCCTCGGCGCGCTCGTGGTTCTTCCAGGGCCCGGTGGGGATCTCCTCCCGCAGCGGCGGGATCACCTCTTCGATGGCGTACTACCTGGCGCGAGAGGGCATCGGCGCGACGACGTTGGTCCATGTCGGCGGCGACGCCGTCGTTGGGTTGCCGCACCCCGATGTCATGTTAGAATTTGAGCGCGACCCCGACACGAAAGCCGTGGTAATGTTCGGCGAGATCGGCACCAGCCAGGAGGAGCGCGTGGCGGATCTCATCGAGTCCGGCGCGTTCACCAAACCACTCATCGCCTACATCGGCGGGAAAGCGGCCCAGAGCGGCACGCGCTTCTCGCACGCCGGCGCCATCGTCGAAGGCGGACGCGGTACCTACGAAGGCAAAGTCGAGCGGTTACGCGAGGTCGGAGCGACGGTGGTCGAAGAGTTCATGGATTTGCCCAAGGCAACCAAGGAAGTCTTGGGCAAGATAGGGGCGTAGAACGTGTTTCGTGTTGCGTATTGCGTATCCCTTACGTAACACGCAATACGCAATACGTAGCTTTATGAAGCACTCTGTTAAGGAAAATATCATAATGAGTGAACAAACCTGGTCTCAACCGATTACCAAAGTCGAACCGAACAAAGTGGCGGTACGCG
>JAUWHU010000577.1 GCA_030605705.1 Thermoflexia bacterium
AAAGAAATTAGAAAATGAAGAAATTAAAAATGACAAAAAGATTACTATCAGGCCGACCTATTCAGACCTCCGAGGTCTCAGATTAGCTGTGCGGCGGCGAAATTCCGGTTTTGGTAAGTACTTTGACAGGCAAAACCTGCACAAAGACCTCGGAGGTCTACCACGCTTGAGTAGTTAAAAAATGAAGAAATTAAAAATGACAAAAAGGTAATACGCCCGATCAAGCCGCCTCTGTCATTTCTTCATTCGCCATTTGCACATTTGCCATTTGCCATTTGAAAAATGATTCCTGAAGAACTGCACTTACGTAATTTCCTCTCGCACCGCGCCACCGACCTGGAACTGCGCGGGATGCACCTTGCCTGCCTGGTGGGAGAAAACGGCGCGGGTAAATCCGCTCTGCTGGATGCCATCAGCTGGGCGGTGTGGGGTCGCTCCCGCGCGCCCTACGGGCACGATGAGGACCTCATCTACCACGGCGAGAACTCCCTGGAAGTAGAATTTATCTTTCGGATGCCCTACCAGGGCGGCGACGAACAACGCTTCCGCATCCTGCGACGACGGGAAATACGCCGCCGCCGTTCCACCACCTCCATACTCGATTTCCAGGTGCAGGGAGAGACCGGCTGGCGACCGCTCAACGGCAACACCATCCGTGAGACACAGGCCCGCATCAGCGCACAGCTGGGGCTGGATTACGACACCTTCGCCAACTCTGCCTACCTGCGCCAGGGCCACGCTGACGAATTCACCATCCAACCTCCCGCCGAGCGCAAGCGCGTGCTCGGCTCCATCCTGGGTCTGGAACGCTGGGACGTCTACCGCGAGCGGGTCAAGCAGCGGCTGGCAAAGGCCCAGGGGCAGCTGGCGGAATTAGAACGGCGGCTCACGGAGATCGAACAGGAGCTGGCGCACCGCCCGGAGATTGAGGCCGATCTGACACAGGTCGAAACCGAGGCGCAGGAAGCCGGCATGCACCGGCAAGAAGTTCAGGAGCAGGTCAACGAGCTCACCCGGCTCCAGGAACAGGCGGAATCTCTGCGGCGGCAGCTCGCTGAGCTGGGTACGCGCCGGCAACAGGAGCACGAACGACTGAAGGAGCTGCGTCACGACGAAGCAGAACACCGCCGGCGCCGTGACGCTTATCAGGCCCGCATCGCCCGGAGCGACGAGATCGAGGCGCACTACCGGGCTCATCAGCAGGCTCTCGACGAGGAACGAGCGTGGGGCGAGAAACTCGGCCAGGCCGCGAATCTCCAGGAGGAGAAAGCGCGCCGGGAGCAGGCCATCGCCCAGGCCGGGGGAGCTTTACTGCAACAGCTCCGTGATTGTGAGCAGCGGGTGGCACAGCTGGAACGGGCCATCGCCCAGGAAGGAGAGTCGCTGCACGAGCGGCTGCAGGCGTTGGCGGAACAGCGGACGCGAACGGAACGGGCCATTGAGCGCGCCGCCCAAGAGCTGCGCCGCGCCATCCAGGCCGAGGAGCGCGCCGGCACGCAGCTGGAACGCGCCCTGGCCGGCGAAAAAAGCCGCGTCGAGCGGGAAATCGGCGGCGTGCAAGGACAAATTCACCAATTGGAACGCCGCCTCCCCGGTCCCGAGCTGATTGTGAAATTAGCGGCTGCCGAGACCCGGCTGGCGGAACTCAAAGAAATAGCGGAACAAACGCAGCAGCTCCGCCAAGAAATTGAGAATGCGAAAGTAGAACACAGCCGCCTCATCGAGCTCAACCGCCATATCAAAACCCAGCGGGAGGAAACTAAGGGCCGCCGGGAGACCCTGGCTCAAGCCTCGGCCAGCTGTCCGCTTTGCCGCCAGCCCCTCACAGTGGCACACCGGACGCGCCTGCGGGAGGATAGCCAGGCCGAGGAACAGCGGCTGGATAGCAACCACCGCACCAATCGCCAACAGCTGCAAGAGATCAAGAAGCGCAACGATACCCGTCAGGCCCGTCTTGAGGAGCTCAATCTCCGGCTGAACGAACGCCCCCAGGCGGAACGCGACCTCGCTCGCCTCCACCAGCAGCAAGAGCAGGGGAAGCAGGCCCAGGAGCAGATCACGGCATTGACGGCGCAGGTGGCCGCCTGGCAAACCCGCCTCGCTGCCGAGGACTACGGCGCGGCAGAGCGAACGGCGTTGCAACAATCGCGGGAACACCTCGCCGCCCGGCAAAAGCAGCTGGACACGGACGGGTACGCCGGAGAGGCGCGGGAACAACTGGCGCAGCTGCAAACGGAAAACGCGGCCCTCCAAGAACGGTTGGCGGCGCAGGATTACGGTGCAGCCGAACGGACGGCCCTCCCCCAGGTGCGGCAGGAGATCGCGGCCCTCCAGGCGCAGCTCGACGCTGAAGAGTACGCCCCGGAGGAACACGCCGCGCTGGCCGGTGTATTGGCGCGTCTGGCAGCGCTGGGCTACGACGCGGAGGCGCACGCCGCTGTCAAAGAGCAGGTGCGGGCATTGGCTGCCGCCGAGGGCGATTACCGCGAGCTGGAAAAATCTCGCGTCGGCGTGCAAGGAGAAATGGCCGCGCTGCAACGTCTGGCACAGGAGATCGCGGCCCAGGAGCAACGGTTGGACGACCTTGACGCGGAACTTCTGGCCCGTCAGGCTGACCTCGACGCGCTGCAGCCGCGTTTGGATGCCGGGCCGGCGCTCTTACGAGCATTGCAAGAGGCCCGCCGGCGAGAAGTGACGGCGGGGCGGCAAGTGGGGGCTTTGCGTCAGACGTTGGCGGCCCTCGAGACCCAGGCCAACCGGCAGGAGCGACTGCTGCAAGAGCAGGCCGAGCTGGCGGCCCGCGTGGGACTGCTCAAGGAGCTGCGGGAGGCTTTCGGTGTCAATGGCATCCCCGCGATGATCATCGAGCACGCGCTGCCGGAGTTGGAACGCGAGGCCAATCGCGTCCTGGAACAGCTCACCGGCGGGCGGATGCACGTGCGCTTCGAGACCCAGCGGGAAACCAAAGCCGGGAAGCTGCGCGAGACCTTAGACATCATCATCAGCGACGAGAAGGGAACGCGCCCCTACGAGAACTTCTCCGGCGGTGAGCAGTTCCGCATCAACTTCGCCATCCGCGTCGCGCTCTCACGGCTGCTGGCGCAGCGGTCGGGCGTGCGCCTGCGTTCCCTTTTCATTGACGAGGGTTTCGGTTCGCTGGATGCCGACGGTCGTCGCCGCCTCGTCGCGGCGGTCAAAGCGGTGCAGGACGATTTTGACCTCATCCTGGTCATCACCCACATCCTGGAAATGCAAGACGTGTTTCCCACCCGCATCCAGGTGACAAAGACAGACACGGGGTCACAAGTCGAAGTATTGTGATTGGGACCACCGGAAACTCAAATCTACATTAATACGCATTAGAGCAAAAGCCACACTTACACTGCTCCCAGCCCCCGTCTCGAGGGCGTCCCCTGGACAAGTTTCCTCGTCAACCCGCCCCCGGGGACGGGGGCTTAGAGCGTTTGGGAAGAGATGTGTCACTTCTGCCCCTATGCGTTTTTTCTCTGCGGCTCTGCTTCTCAGCGACTCTGCGTTAAAAAAAGGAGTGGCAACAGAATGATCAACACAGAGCCGCTGGGACGCAGAGAAAAATTACCACAGAGTTTATTATTTTTGAAGTAAAAGTGTGTTTATGTCATCCTTACTGTTAAGAAATCTTTGCCTCTCTGCGGTAAGTGCTTTCATAGGAGGAACTGATGCTCAAGGAGTTCAAGGAATTCGCCATGCGTGGCAACGTTGTGGATATGGCCGTCGGTGTGATCATCGGTGGCGCGTTTGGCAAGATCGTCACCTCGCTGATCAATGATGTCATCATGCCGCCGATCGGGCTGCTACTGGGCCAAGTGAATTTTACCGATCTGTTTCTCGACCTATCGGGGAAGGGGTACCCCTCGCTGGCTGCAGCGCAGGAAGCCGGCGCAGCGACCATCAACTACGGCATGTTCCTCAACACCATCCTGGACTTCGTCGTGGTGGCGCTGGTTATCTTCTTGCTGGTGCGCCAGATAAACCGAATGCAGAAACAAGAAAAAACGCCACTCGCTGCCCCTACCACCAAGAAATGCCCGTACTGCTGCACCGAGATTCCCATCGAGGCCACGCGCTGCCCGCACTGCACATCGGAACTGCACTAAGGTCAGCGTCCCGGCGTCTTAGCGTCCCAGCGTCTCAGCCCTACCATCTTTCTCGTTTCCCCTCTTTCCTAACTCCTCACTCCTCTCTCCTCTCCCCTCTCTGTCTCTATCTCTTCCCTCACCACTACAGTGCGGCGCTGAAATCGCCCTAAGATTTGGCGCAACGGCTCCCCCAGGGTGGCAAGTAACGCCGCGTTTCCCACCGCGCGGAAGGCATCCCACCAGAGCGAGGTCACGCCGTAGAAGAGGAAGTAGCGGCGCAGCGTTTCGCCCCACGTCAGCCCCGCCTCCCAGCTCCCACCCGTTCCCGCCATGAAAGGCCAGAAATAGAGATTCATCAGCAAACCGAAAAGGAAGCCCCAAAGCGCGCCGTAGCCGGCCAGCAGCGCCAACCGGAAGCCTGCCCGCCGGGGTTGGGGCAACCAGCCGGCTCCCATGCCGACCCAGCCGGCAGCCGTCATCTGATAGGGCAACCACGGGCCGATCCCTCCCGTGACGAGGGCCGAGGCCAACAGGGACAGCGCGCCAAAGAGGAACCCGAAACGCGCACCGAAGGTATACCCGCCCAGGATGATGAGCAGGAAGACAGGTGAAAAACCACCCGGCAACACCAGTACTGTATTCTCGGCCAGACGGAGAGCCGCATTGACCGCCGCCAGCACGCCCATCAGCGCCACCGTACGCGCGTCGAGTTCCCGCGCGCCCAGCTCGGCGATCAAGACGAGAAGGCAGAGCGTCGTGAGGAGGAAAAAAACGACCGG
>JAUWHU010000551.1 GCA_030605705.1 Thermoflexia bacterium
TGGTACGCTGCTGCGTGTTTGGAAAGCACATGCGGCCAGTGTGTGGAGCGTGGCCTTCTCCCCCGATGGGGAGATGCTGGCCTCGGCATCGTCGGACAAAACCGTGCGTCTGTGGCGGGTCTCCGATGGCGCTCTGTTGCGCCCTCTGGCGAGACACACTGATAATGTATGGAGCGTGACCTTCTCCCCTGATGGCGTGATGCTGGCCTCGGGATCGGATGACAATACAGTGCGCTTGTGGCGGGTCTCCGACGGCGCGTTACTGGGTACCCTGAAGGGACACCGGCGCGGGGTGCGGAGTGTGGCCTTCTCCCCCGACGGGGCGACGCTGGCCTCGGGATCTGATGACAGCACGGTGTGGTTGCGGCGGGTCTCCAATGGGTCGCTGTTGCATGCCCTGAAAGGAGGGGCAGTTCGTGTATGGAGCGTGGCTTTCTCCCCCGACGGGGAAGTACTGGCCTCGGGGTCAAGTGACAGTACGGTACGCCTGTGGCGCGTGTCCGATGGAGCACTATTGCGCACTCTGGCAGGACACGCATGCGGAGTGCGGAGCGTGGCCTTCTCCCCCAATGGGGCGATTCTGGCCTCGGGGGCAAGTGACAGCATCGCGCGGCTGTGGCGGGTCTCAGACGGGACACTGTTGCGCACTCTGAAAGGGCACACAGATGAGGTGCGGAGCGTGACCTTTTCCCCCGATGGGGCGTATCTGGCTTCGGCAGCAGATGATGGCACGGTGCGGCTGTGGGGAGTGGTGGAGCCGTAGAAATTTTCCCCTGACTCTGAATTATGAAAGATTCTTCTGCAGAAAGTCTCATTCTTAACGCAGAGGCGCAGAGATGCAAAGGTTGCTTAACAGTAAGTTATTTTGATGACATAAACACACTTTTACTTCACAAATACTAAACTCTGTGGTAATTTTTCTCTGCGACTTGGCGTTTCTGCATTTATACTAACCTTTTTCAGAAAACTTATGAAAGGATACAATACTATGATAAACTGTCCTCAATGTGGCGTTGAGAACCATGATGACGCCCAGTTCTGCAATCGTTGTGGGGCTATGCTACGACGCCCGCTGGGCACCGCTCCCTTACCGCTCAAAACTTTGCTTCAGGATCGCTATCGCATTCTCAAGGTGATCGGCCAGGGGGGCATGGCAACTGTCTATCAGGCCGAGGACCTGCGCTTCCCCGGCAAGGTCTGGGCCGTCAAGGAAATGCGCGAGGAACGGCTGGCCCTCACCGACCGCCTCCCCGCCATTGAAGCGTTCACCCGCGAGGCTGAACTCCTGGCCCGTCTCCAACATGCTAACCTCCCCCGCGTGATTGATCATTTCTCCGAGGATGGGCGTCACTACCTCGTGATGGAGTATCTGGAAGGCCGCACCTTGCAGGAGCAAATTGAGAAGCGGCGTAACCGCCCCTTTCGGGAGAAAGAGGTCGTTGAATGGGCGACCCAGATTTGCGGCGCGCTGGAATACCTGCATTCCCAAAAACCACCGGTCATCTACCGCGATCTCAAACCCGGCAACATCATCGTGGAACAGGATGGGACGGTCAAGTTGATTGACTTTGGTATTGCTCGTTATTTTGATCCTACCAAAAAGACCGATACGCTCAAGATGGGCACGACCGGCTATGCTCCCCCTGAACAGTACCAGGGCGGTGGTCGTACTGATACCCGTTCCGACATTTACGCCCTGGGCGCGACGCTGCACCATTTGCTGACCGGGCGCGATCCCCAAGACGAGCCGCCATTCTCGTTTGGGCAGGCTCGCCCGCGCAAACTCAACTCCCGTCTCTCTGAGGGGATCGAATATATCGTCACGACTGCCCTGGCCTATGACCCGGCCGGCCGCTACCAGTCAGCCGCCGATATGCGTGAATCGCTGCTCAACCCCACCCAGTTGGTCAAAAAACATACCAGCCGGATGCCAGCGACGGCAACAGAAACAGGGATGCCCGGCGTTTCTGCCTACACTCACGCGGTAACTCACCTGCCCCAGACCGATAGCCTGTTCCAGGTCACAATGACCGAGATTGAGGAACATCTGGCTCCGCAGCGGGCCAGTGAGGCCGTTGTTGAGCAGCGACGGCAGGAGGAATTGAGCAACTTATACAGCCAGGGGAATGAGGCCATCCGGCAGGGTGATTGGTTACAGGCGTTGGCGGCCCTGGACACCGTGCGTGACCGTGCCGGGTCTTTTGCCGACGTATCCCGTTTATCTCTTCGGGCTGAGACCGGCCGGCTACAGGCTGTCTTTCCCGAAACTGCCCACCCACCAATGCCAACCCACGCCGCTCACGATTGGGCCACTCTCTCCGGGGCGGTAGACCGGCGCGCCGAACGCGCGTCCGCGCGGTACGTCTCTCCCAGCAACTACCAGGCACTGCGCGAGACTTTGCTCCGGTGTCACCTGCTGGTGCTGACCGGCCCTCCCGGCATCGGCAAACTCAGCACTGCCCTGGCCCTGGCGCGTGAATTGAACGCTGGCGAGGAAGGATGGCCTGTGGTACTGCTGCATCCTGACGAGCTCCCAGAGAAGGTTAACGAGATGAAGGGACACATTCTGATCTGGTCTAATCCTTTTGGTTTAGGCTCCTTTGTTGCGCCCCCCTTAGCCGACCGTGCTGACATCCTGGAACAACTGCGGGAGCACAATTACTTGATCCTCACAACCACTGCCCCGCTGCGCGAGATGGCGCTGTGTACTACCACGTTGGGATTTTGGACTATGGTTGCCGAGGCCACCCTCACTCTGGAGCGCAATGACTATTCCCACGAAAATATGGCCGAGATCCTCAATCGCCACGCCGAGCGGGCGCGGATTCAAGGTTTCATAACCCCGCGTCAGCGTGACCTGCTGGCGGCTGGGCAACGCCGCCTGGAGCTGGCACCCCTCTTTCACTCCCCGTTGGCCGCGCGGCTCTTTGTCGAATACAAACTGGCTTCCCTGGATACAAATATCCCCTGGAGCACACGTG
>JAUWHU010000198.1 GCA_030605705.1 Thermoflexia bacterium
GCGGTCGGCGGCGAGCCTTTGATCTGCCGGTAGGCTGCGCGGGCGGCGAGCTGCTCCGGCGCGAGTGTGCCTTGCGCCCAGCAGGTCACGTCCTCACCGTGGAGGGTTGTCACGTGGCCGATGTTTTCTTGAGTACCGTGAGCGTGGACGACCAGCGTGACTTGCCGAGGAACGGCGCAGCCGGTTCGCGCAGCCCGGGCCAGCCCATCCAGCGCCGTCCATAGCAGCTGGGCGCTACTTGCAGGCGGCGTGGGCGTGGCGTAGAGCGCAGTCAGCGTGATGTGGAGCTGTTCGGGTTCCCAGGCGACGGCGGGCGAGAGGATGGCGGGGATTTCCTCTAAAACGATTTGCGGGCAGGGGGCAAGAAAACGTTCCGGCGTTGCGGCGGATCTGCTGTGACTCCAAACGTAGACCCCCAGCACGCTTACCACGATCAGAACGAACAAGCCTAAGATTAGCAGCGTGACCTTCTGACGCTGTTTCATGTCGGGAAGTATAATCAAGAAATGAGCAAATGACAAATGAGGAAATGAGCAAATGGCGAATGGGTGAATAGTGAATGGATGAATGACGAATGATGAATGATGAATGGGTGAGTGGTGAATGGTGAATGAGGAAATGGTGAGTGGCAAACAGGACTCCCGGCGCAGGTCGGCGGGGATTTACAGTGGTCTGTTGGCCTCTTTTCTCCTGGGCTGGGCGCCTATCTTAGGGAAGCTGGCGTACCAGGCGCAGGTCGCTTCTGTGACCCTTGCAGCACTGCGCACGCTGGTGGCTGTGCTGTTTCTCTTCTTGATTACCCTGCTCTTTTGGCGTCATCTCCTCATGCTCCGCTGGCGTGCTTTGCTGGCCTGTCTGATGGTGGGGGCGGTCAACGGAGTCGGCTCTCTTTTCTATTACAGTGCTTTAGTGCGGCTCGACGCTTCCAGCGCCTCGCTGTTGAGCACGCTTTACACCGCCTGGGTCGTGATCTTCCTGGCAGCGGCAGGACAACCCATGACCCGGCTGACGTTGGCGCGTCTGGCCGGCTCGTTGGCAGGAGCGGCGCTGGTCACGATGCCCTGGTCCGCCACTAATCCCTCGGATTACTTAGGGGTGATGCTCATGGTGGCCTCGGCGGCGGTGAACGGTTGGTACATCGTGATGGGACAATGGGTATTGGCCGATGTGCCTTCCCGCTCCGCGACGCTCTACATCCTCACGGGGATGGCGATCACGGTCTTTGTGGCGCGGCTCGGGAGCGGCCCGATAGAACCGATTTCGTTCTTTGGGTGGCGGGTGATCGTGGCCCTGGGGTTGACGACGGCTCTCTCGCGTCTGGCGATGTTCTTCAGCATTGAGCGGTTGGGAGGGGTGCAGACGAGCATCCTCACTTTGACGGAGATGGTGGTGAGTTTGACGTTAGCCATGCTGCTGTTGGGCGAGCGGCTGACCTGGGTACAGTGGGGAGGCGCGCTGTTGCTGATTGGCGGCAGCCTGCTGGCGCGGCGGGATGTGGAACGGGGCGCGGCCCCGCCGCCCTCGTTCAATCCGATGGAATAATCTAACCTTGCGAAGGTTTTAAACCTTCGCAAGGTTAAGGGAATAGCACCTCGCCGGGAGTGACAGCGAACTCGCGGAAGTCCACGTTGCAATCGTCGGTATCTACCTCTGGCGGGAAGCGTTGCAGGGAATTGCTCCATACCACGACGCCGGGATGGGGAGTCACGCCGGGATAGGCGGCGTCGCCCCAGACGACGACATCTACGGGCTGATCGGCGGGCCCGAGCAGCAGCACCTGATCGCCGTCGTTGCGCAGTCCCCAATCGTAGTTTGGATTGCCCCAGTCGGGGTAGCGGACCATGTTGGGGATCGTGTCGCTGAAGTTGTACATCTCGTAGTCGGCTTCGGGAACGTTTGCTCCATTGTAGGCTACGACGATCACCTGACCGGGCGCGATCACCGCGCCATCGGGGAAGCGGTACATCCCCTCGAAGCCATCGGGCTGCTCGGCATCGCCAACCTTGTATACGCTCAGGTCTACTGGTTGGCCCATAGGGTTGTAGAGCTCCACCCATTCCCCGTTGCGGTCGCCGTTGTAGAAAACTTCCGTGAGGAGCAGGTGGTCGGGTGCTCTGTACCGCTGCATGACCAGCGGCAGGTAAATGGGATTGGAAAGCCACCAGTCCACCATGAACATCCGTTCCAGGTAGTCATACGCCGCATCGGAGTGAACTTGTAGCGCGACCTCGCGGTTGACCTTGCTGGAGCTCTCGCTGCCGTTGATTGAGCCGATATGCACGTAGCCGCCTGCGTCTGCTAACCAGACCAGCACCATTTTGTTGTGGATGCCGTACTGCGTGGGATCGCCGCCCGCCGCTTTCAGATTCAAGCCTTCGTCACGGGCAAGCTGGTTGACGTAGGCCACCGTTTGCGTGTAGGTGTCCTCGTAATATTCCTGTCCGAAGTGACCGCTGTTGAGGACGAGACGTACCTCCGCGCCCCGCCGGGCCGCGGCGATGTAGGCCTCCAGGCGCAGGTTGGGGTCGGCGATGGGATCATCGCCCCAGTCAGGGTACTCGTACAATTGCTCTACGCTGACGCGGTCGCCGTCCCCCGCGCGCGCCAGCAATCCCAGGAGCGCGTCCGACTGCCGCAGGGCCGCTTCCGGCGCGGTGAAGAGCTCGAAGCCGAAGGTCCCGCTCACTACCAGCGGTTGGCTGAAGTGGACAGTGTTGGTGATGCCATCGGGGATGGTGAGATTGGGCGTGAAGCCGGGGCTGGGCGGGCCGTATTTGCTACTGCCGGTATTCCAGCGCAGGATGTCGTTGTGATGGGCCTCATCGCAATCCAAGGCGAAGATCTCGGCGGCGCGGGCGACCACGGAGGGCGCGGTGGCAGCGATCACTGTGCCACGCGAGCCGTAGGTGCCGTTGCTCTTGTCATCGGCGGGCATACTGCTGTTGGTGAAGTTCTGCGAGGATACGGCGACCCATTCGTCATCCACGATGAGCAGCTTGGCATGCAGGTAGTTGTAGCGGTTGAAGATGTGATTTGCGTCGTCGTGGATCATGAAGTAGCACCGCCCTCCGGCTGCCTCGAGCTGCTGGCAGGCCCAGAGCTCCTGCTGCCAGCGTGGGTCTAATTCCCCCACGCCGACCTGGGAGCCTTCCAAGAGCACGGTCACGTTGACGCCGGCCTGTGCCTGGGCTACCAGCGCCGTGATGATGGCCGGGTGGCGCAGGGAATAGGTCTCGATGGAGATGGTGTGCTGCGCGCGCAGCAGCGTGGCGGAGATCACGTCGAAAGCGTTGTCGGGCGCGATGCCGACGACGATGGTGGCCGTCTCCGTGGCCTGGAGCGGCCAGAAGAGCGGGTCGAGGTCCCAGCCGGGGTAGAGCACCCGTCGCCCGTGGAGGGGGTCGCCGGTGGACTGGATCCAATCGCTGGCGGCGTCCGTGTCTGGAATGGGCAGGCCGGTGGTCTCGTCAGGGATGCGGTA
>JAUWHU010000599.1 GCA_030605705.1 Thermoflexia bacterium
CAAATGGCAAATGGCAAATGACAGACCATTCACTCAACGGATCGTCCAGTCCTGTTCCCCCGGCCCCCAGGTGACCTCGCCCTGAGCACCCACCCCATCTCCCACCATGATCGTGTAGGTATACGTGCCGGCAAGCACGCTGATCTCCCGGCCGGTATGTGCTCTTAGTTTGACCTGCGTCTCACTGCCAATATTCACCATCACCTCCTGCTCCAACTCGTTGTTGATGTGAACCAGCGCGTAGGCCGGGGTGGGAGTGCAAGTCGGGGTCGGAGGAAGACGACCAGCCTTGTCCTTCAACACAACTGTCAATTGTTCCTCACCAACGATCAACGACTTGATTTGTACCGGTGTGTCTTGCCACGCTTCCTCAAAGCCACGATTGATACCGTTCGAGATGATACCACCCACGACGTACAGTGTCACGCCGTTCAGACGCTCAAGCGTGATAGCCGGCACACCGCCGCGCTCCGCCAAACGCGCCTCCAGGCGCAAGGGATGAGAGCTCAACAGCAAGGACAACTCAACCGTGTCAGGTGACCGGAAATCAACCTGAACGTAACCGGCGTCGTCGAGAGAGAAGTGATCCAGAGAAGCCTGTACCCCTTTTTGAAGCTCGTTTTCGGTCATGGTAAAATGGGTAGCAGTGTTCTCCGTCAGTCCCCACTCAGCGCCGGCAATGGCCCGTTCGACGACTGCCGAGAGCGCGAACGAACCGGCTAAGAGTAAGATGAGCGCGACGATGACCAGTGTAACGGTCAAGGTCAACGCTACCCGTCCCAGCCAGCGCAGCAGGCCCAGGGCAAACCCTGCGGCGCGGCTGCGGCGGGCCGGTACGACGGCTGCCGTCGCCATCACTGCCGTGCTGGTGTCTCGCTGTCGTTGGATGATCGGGAATTTCAAGCCGCCAGGCCGGGTGGCTTTTTGCAGCGACTGGCTCATCGCTTGCGCGGAGGGGAAACGATCATACGGATCGAGGCTGAGTGCTCGCATCACCACGTTGGAGAGACGCGGCGAGATGCTATGCTTCAATTGGCGGGGCGGGGTGAAGACAAAGGGATGAGCGGTTGGATCGGCACCGGTCAACAGCTCGTGGAGCGTGACACCCAGACTATAGATGTCGGAACGCGGCGTGGTCTGTCCCTGGCCGGCGTACTGCTCCGGCGGAGCGTAACCGGCAGTGCCCATTTTGAGCGTGTCAGTGCGTTTGGTGGGATCAAAGAGCCGCACCACGCCGAAGTCAACCAACTTGATCTGTCCTTCGGCGGTCAGCATCACGTTTGCCGGCTTCATATCGCGGAAGATGACTGGTGGGTTCTGACTGTGAAGATAATCCAGTACCTCGCACAGTTGAATCGCCCAGGTGATCACATTTTGCTCCGGCAAACCATCTGGCGAGCGAGTCAACCTGTCCAGTAGAGTTTCCCCTTCGATGTAATCCATGATCAAGTAGAAGTTGCCATCCTGCTCGAAATAATCGGAGACGTTGGGCATGTTGGGGTGACTCAAGTGAGCCAGAATAGCCGCCTCGCGGTGAAACTGCACGGCAGCCTGCTCCCGATCCTCTGGCGTGGCGTGCGGGTCGGGGACAAATTCTTTGAGCGCGCAGGTTTTATCGGCCAGACGGGTGTCATGAGCCAAATAAACCTGTCCCATTCCACCGCCCCCCACGGGTTTGATGATACGATAGCGTTCTTGCAATAGAGTGTTTTGTTCCAGCATCATAGCCTCCGCATATAATTATACTCTTCGACCGCAATTGGCGCAAAATTGGACGCCAAATTGTAGCGTGGCACCACAGTAAAGACAGGTTAAAGTTGCCGAAGCCGCTGCCGTAGTCCGCCCAGCACGGCATGTACGTAGATGGGGTGAAAATCAAGGTTCATAACGGTTACTCCCCTCCTGTTTTTGGTGGATCTGGGGCCTGCCAGCACTCCACGTGAACAATCACTTGCAGCGGAAACTTGCCAGGTAATTCTCGAACAATGGTAGTATATCCTGGTGGACGTCGAGC
>JAUWHU010000526.1 GCA_030605705.1 Thermoflexia bacterium
CCTGGATCGTCTGTGTCCCCAACTGCATCTCGAACTCACCCAGCCGGACGGATACGAGGATTTGCTGGGCGAGATCGAGGACTGCCAGCAGGATCTTTCCAGGGCAGAAAAGCGGGAAGTCCCCCTTGACGAGGCGAGCACCTGGTGGTACCAGCGGCATTACGCCCCCATCGCCCAGATCATCCGGCAGCGTGAAATCCTCCAGGAGTTCCCCGGTCGCACCGAGGCTGATTTGTATCTCTGGCTACGGCGCAATCAGGAGGAACTGGAAACGCGCTACAGCCATCACGTCCGGTGGGAAGAGGTCGCCGATGATCTGGCGAAACGCTTTGGAGAGAAGACCACACCGGCTCGTCTGTTCAGGAAAGTGGTCGGCCGGCTGGCAGGCGGTGTGGGCGAACTGAGCGGGCGATTGGTGGAAAACATCGCGCCGGGGGTGCAGACGCAGGAGAACGACGCTCTAGCCGCCGCGCTGCTGGCCCCCATCCGCCGCGTCGCTACGGCCACGCCGCCGTACCGTTTCGGAGGGACGACCCGGGCCGAGTGGGAAGCGTGGCATACTCAATTCCGTGACCAATTGTGGCAGCTGTTGGGTGTGGGAGACTCCCCCCGGCAACTCTTTGAGCCGGCAGACCTGCAAGCCGAGGTCGCAGAGCGCGTCAGCCTCGACGGCGGCCTCCGGCGTGAGCTCATCTGGCTGAACACTGAGGCAGAGCTGCGCGTGCCTGTCTACCTCTTCCTGCCGGCGGAAGTAGCCGGGGCGCGGCCGGCCATCGTCGTTTTCCCCGGTCACGGCACCATCGCCCAGACGGCCGGCGTGCAGAAGTCTTACCAACGGGCCAACGCGCTGGAACTCGCCCGCGCCGGCTTCGTCACGTTGACGGTGGAACCACGCGGGTTTGGCCGGCTCGGCGCGCTGGGACATCTCCAAATCGACGCCGCCGCCCGGCTGGTGGGCCGCACCTGGTACGGCCTGCTCGTCCGGGACGCGCTGCGCGCCATAGACTATCTTCTGACCCGCCCCGAGGTGGACACGGCCCGCATCGGCGCGGCCGGCATCGGCGCCGGCGGGGCGCTGACCATGTACACGGCGGCCCTGGACGACCGGGTGAAGGTGGCGCTGGTCAACAGCTACTTGGGCAAGTATGTCGTCACCTGCCTGGACGAGAAGCACTGTCCCTGCAACGATATTCCCGGCATCCTGCGCTACGCTGAGATGGGGGACGTGGCAGCCCTCATCGCCCCGCGTCCGGTGATGTTCGTCAACGGGCAGCGCGACCCGTCCACCAGCTCCGCCGCGCGCGGTTCCTTCGCCATCGTCCGGCAGGTGTACCGGATCTTGGGTGTGCCACAGCGCGCCAAACTGATCGAACCGGAGGAGATGGGACACGCCTTCGACAATCAGCTGGCGATTGGCTGGTTCCGCCGTTGGCTGGCAGATTCTTGATTCTCGATTCTCGATTCTTGATTTTAGGAGGAAGCATGTCATCAAACGTGAATGTGGGTATCATCGGCGCGGGACGGATCGGGCGACTCCACGCCGAGCACCTGGCCTTCCGCATCCCGGCGGCCAGGCTCGTCGCCGTCTCCGATATTTATCTGGCTGCGGCCCAGAAGTGCGCTGCCGACTTCAACATCCCCACGGTCAGCCAGGACCACCGTGTTATCATGGACAATCCTGACATTGAGGCCGTCGTCATCTGCTCCAGCACCGACACGCACGCTCGGCTGATCGAGGAAGCGGCGGCTGCCGGGAAACACATCTTCTGTGAGAAGCCGATTGACCATGATCTGGCGCGCATTGACCGCGCGCTGGCTGCGGTGGACAAAGCGGGTGTCAAGTTGCAGATCGGCTTTAACCGGCGCTTTGACCCCAACTTCAAGCGCGTACACGACCTGGTGCGCGCGGGCCAGATCGGTGAGCCGCACATCCTGCGCATCACCAGCCGCGATCCGGCGCCGCCGCCCATCGCATACATCAAAGTCTCTGGCGGCATCTTCTTAGACATGACCATCCACGACTTTGACATGGCCCGCTATCTCATCGGCAGCGAGGTGGAGGAGGTCTACGTGGCAGGCGGCGTGCTGGTGGACCCGGCCATCGGCGAGGCCGGCGACATTGACACGGCGCTCATCACTCTGTGCTTCGAGAATGGCGTCATCGGCACCATTGACAACAGCCGCCGGGCCATCTACGGCTACGACCAGCGCGTAGAGGTCTTCGGTAGCGAGGGCTGTGCCATCGCCGGCAACAACTATCCCAATACCGCCATCGTCAGCGACAAGCACAGTGTTCACCGGGACTTGCCGCTCAACTTCTTCATGGAGCGCTACATCGAGTCCTACATCGCGGAACTGCGGACCTTCATCGAGTGCATCCAACAAGATCGCACGCCGCCGGTGACGGGGGTTGACGGGCGCATCCCGGTCGTCATGGGCTACGCGGCCCGCAGGTCCTACGCGGAGCACCGCCCGGTCCGGCTTGACGAAATCGCCTTTAGTCTTCTTGACAGGTGAAAACCTGAAAATCTCTCTTGACAAATGCTAAATGTTGATTATATTGAGAATGCACACGTTTGCAAAACACATTTGGGCAAAACTTGGCTCTTCTCGGAGATGCTAAGTCAGTAACCAGTTCTGTGTCGTTCGGGTCATTCTTGCCTGGCCCAGTGCCTGGCTGAATACCCATGATCCAAATTTCAAAATTTTAGGAGGTACAGAAAATGTCAGAAGGTAAGATTCCCCAGGGGTTTCTCCCCACCGCCCAACCGGACCTTTTCTTCGAGGACAACACCGTTGGTCGTCTGCAGAAAGAGGTCTGGGAGTCCAGTGACGCTGAGATTGATGCGATCTTAGCCGAGTACGGCATGCCCGCTCCCCTCGAGTGGGGCAAGCCTGGTTCCTACATCCAGACCACTGTGCGCCACGTGCTGGAGGAAAACCGCCGCAAGAACGACATCATCTTCATCCCGGTGGGTTCCACTGAGTTACACGGCAGGCACATGTCCAGTGCCATGGACACTGTCTTCGTCAGCTTCATCGTCGAGGGGGTGCGCCGCTACACGGCCAAGCGCGGGGCGGCGGTCAACCTGGCCCTCCCGCCGCTGATGTATGGCGCGCACCCCTATCATCACTTAGGGATGCCCGGCACCGTCATCGTCCGCGAGGACGTGGCGCGGGAGATGATGATTGACGTGATGTTGGGTCTCTGGAACGACGGCTTCCGCAAGCAGATTATCATCAACAATCACGGGCAACTATGGATGTTAGAAGCGGCGATTCAACAGTTCGAGAAACGCTATCAACTGCCTGGCATCTTCCGGGTCATGGACTGGCACCGCGCCGTCCGGCAGTTCTTCCGCACGAAGGATCGCGGAGGCGTGTTTGACACCAATTTTGTCCACGCCGCCGAAGCCGAAACATCACTGGGATTGTTCCTCTGCCCGGAGCTGGTAGATATGGATTACGCCGTGAACACGCATGGCAAATCCTATCTGCCCGATGGGCACTTCGACAAGTCGGTCGAGCCGTTCAGCCGGCCCAGCCGCTGGTCGGAGGGCGAGGGACACGCCGCCATCGAACTCGTGGGAACGCCGGAAGGCGTCGTCGGCAAGGCCAAGGCCGGTACGGCGGAAAAGGCCAAACGGCCCCTCGCCGCTATCTTGCGTTACCTGACGCTGGTCAATGACCAGATATTGGAGGCATTCCCGTCGGGAACCGTGCCGCCGGTCGAGGAGACGACCTTCCGCACTGAGGCAGAGATGGAGCCTTACCTGCGCGAGCCGTGGAGCGAGGGGTGGAAGCCGGTGTACGGGCTGCCGCGCCTGGGTCAGGGCACGTTGTTGGGGTGAGGAGAGAGGAGTGAGGAGTTAGGAATGAGGAGTAGTGTGTGAAGCATACGCAACACGCAACACGCAGCACGCAGCACGCAACACTAGCTGTGGCCGGTCTCCTCCAGATTATTGAGTAGCTACGTTGTTCAATTCTAAATTCCAAGGAGGAAAAATAATGCAAGGCAAGATGAAAGGTGTAACTTTGGTCGCGGATTGGGACCCCAAACCGATTTTCAAACTGGGAACCAAGGACATTGATGGTTGTCAGACCTATCTCGGTAGTTTGGTGTGGCGCCATCCCCGGCTGGAGATCCGCGAATACGATATTCCCACTCCCGGACCGGATGAGGTGCTGCTCCAGGTCAAGGCCTGCGGCATCTGCGGCTCGGACGTACACATGGCCCAGGCCAGAGACGATGGCTACATTTACTATCCGGGACTCACGGGATTCCCTTGTATCCTGGGACACGAGTTGTCCGGCATCGTTGTCGAAGCCGGCAAGGACGCGCGGGATAAGCGCACCAACAAGCCGTTCAGGGGTGGCGAGCGTGTTACCACCGAGGAGATGTTGTGGTGTGGTCACTGCAAGCCGTGTGCCGATGGCTTCCCCAACCACTGCGAGAACCTGGACGAAATCGGATTCAACGTCAACGGGGCATTTGCTCAGTACGCGGTGCTGCCCGCCAAGACACTGTGGAGCCTGGAGCCTCTGGCAGATACCTACAAGGGTGATGACATTTTCCTGGCCGGCAGCTTGACAGAACCCACCAGCGTGGCCTACAACGCCGTGATCGAGCGGGGCGGGGGAATCCGGCCTGGCGACCGGGTCGTCATTCTGGGCGGTGGCCCGATCGGCGTCGCAGCCTGCGCCATCCTCAAGCGGGCCGGTGCGTCAAAGGTCATCATCTCCGAGCCGCAGCCCGAACGCGCTGCGCTGGCATTAGCGATGGGGGCCGACTACGCTATCAACCCCCTCGAGGAGAACTTCGCCGATCGGGTGCTGGAGATCACCGGTGGCATGGGGGCCGATCTCTTCATGGAAGCGACAGGGCTGCCGCAGATCGTCTACCCCGACATTGAGCGGGTCATCTGGGAAGGTCGGACGCTGAACAGCACCGTCGTCGTGACGGCGCGCGCCGAGGCCAAGATGCCCGTCACAGGGGAAGTGCTGCAAGTGCGGCGGGCGCGCATCGTCGGGTCGCAGGGTCACTCCGGGCACGGCACCTTCCCCAGGGTCATCGAGTGCATGGCCGATGGCATGGACATGACGGGCATGATCACCAAGAAGATCACGCTGGAGGAAGTGCCCGAAAATATCATCATGCTGCAGAAGAACCGGACGGAATGTAAGATCACTTGCCAGATGGGTTAGAAACCGATCCGTTATTTCACCACTGAGACGCAGAGTTTTTATGGTTTTCTCTGCGTCTCTGCGGTGCAACTTGTCAGGTGCAGGCAAGGTTGGACATAGTAACGAATTGTGTGCTTGAACGTTTGTTCCACAGTTTCCAGCGAGTTCTTGCGGTCGGCGGACAACACTGTGGCGACAAGACTCCCCGAAGAGAGCCCAGGTGGGCCTCCACCGCATAGAACAGATGTGCAAGCACATAATTTAGGACTATCTGAAAATTTGGTTGTGGTAGGAGGCCGCGTTATGTTTGAATCGTTAGAACAAGCTACCGGATTGAAAATTTATCCGCGCTCTGTCGCCGGAGCCGACGGGACGACTTACTTCCTGGCGCGCGGCCCCCAGGGGAAAGTTCTGGGCATCCAGGGCGACACGACCGGCTTTGAGAGAAATTCGCAATTCGCAATTCACAATTCGCAATTGCTTTACCCTCTTACACTGGCTAACGCTGCTGCGCTGCGCGCCCGTCTCCCGTGGTTGGCCCCTGTCCCTTTAGGGCTGCGTACCTCGGCGGGCTGCGGCGACCGGTTGGGGCAGGCGACGCCGGGCCACATTCGCGCGCTACGCAGGGTGGGGGACATCGCTCCCATCCTGGCCCAACAATCCATGCGCGAGAACGTGCGCACGCTGCGCACGCCCCAGCAGGTGCTGGACGACGCGATGTGGGGCGTCTTCCAGGAAGGATGGCGCGAGCCGTGGGGGGCGGATGCCGATCACCTGAAAACGCCCGACGACATTGACATTTGCGCGGCAGCCGGGTACACTTTCTACACGGTAGATCCCGGTGACCATGTGGATAACGCCGCGCACAGCGCTTCTCCGGAGACGTTGAGAGCGAAGTTCGACGCGCTGCCCTGGGATGAGCTGGAGGATTCGCCCGCGGCTCTGCGTGCCCGTACCCTGGGGCGGACGTTCGACCTGAGAACCTTCACGTTGGAATTTGACGAGGTATCTCTGTTGCGCGCTGCGTGCAAGTACGGCCGGGCCATCGCGCACACGAAGCGCATGTATCGCCACCTCGCCGCTGTGATGGGGAACCGCCCCCCTTCGACAACCCTTCGACGGGGCTCAAGACAAGGCTCAGGGCAGGCTTTCGAGTTAGAAGTCTCCGTGGACGAGACCGAGACGCCCACCTCGCCGCTGGAGCATTTCTTCATCGCCGGTGAGCTGCAGCGACTGGGCGTGGTCTGGGTGAGCCTGGCCCCGCGCTTCATCGGACGCTTCGAGAAGGGCGTGGATTACATCGGCAACTTGAATGTCTTCGAGGCCGAGGTGATCCGTCACGTCGCGGTGCTGCGCCATTTCGGGGGCTACAAGCTCAGCCTGCACTCCGGCTCCGATAAATTCAGCATCTATCCCATCGTCGCCCGCCACACCGGGGGGCTGGTGCATTTGAAGACGGCCGGCACGAGTTACCTGGAAGCGCTGCGGGTGACGGCCCAGGTCGAGCCGGCGCTCTTCCGCGAGATCTTGGATTTTGCCCGGGGTCGCTACGAGACCGAGCGCGCCACCTACCATGTCTCGGCGGAATTGCGCCAGGTACCCGCCGCCGGCACGTTCTCCGCTGCGGCGTTGCCGGGGTTGCTGGACCAGTTCGACGCGCGGCAGGTGTTGCACGTGACCTACGGTTCCGCGCTGGAGTGCTTCGGGACGCGGCTGAAGGCTCTCTTAGACGAGCACGAGGAGGCGTATGCCGCCGCGCTGGAGACGCACTTCGTCAAGCACTTGAGGCCGTTCAAAAGAAATGAAAAATGAAGAAATGAGCAAATGAGGTAATGAAATG
>JAUWHU010000159.1 GCA_030605705.1 Thermoflexia bacterium
ATTGGTCTTAGTGTCTGTTTTGCTGGGCCTGATCACCTGGGTGTTGGCGGGCTACAACGGTCTCTCGTGGACGGTGGTGGTGGTTTTGGTCGTGGTCGCGCTCTATCAATTCATTACTACGCAGACCGTGCTCGGCAGGCACATCTACGCCGTCGGCGGCAATCCGGAAGCGGCTGAGTTGAGCGGCGTCAACGTGAAAAAGATGACCTACGTGGTCTTCGGCTCGATGGGAATACTGTCCGCGTTATCGGGTATCTTGTTCGCCTCTCGCTTGCAGTCCGCTACCACGACGGGGGGCACCCTGTTCGAGATGGATGCCATTGCCTCGGCGTATATCGGCGGCGTCTCGGCAGCCGGCGGTGTCGGCAAAGTAACCGGTTCATTCATCGGAGCGCTGGTTTACATGTCGCTGACCAGCGGCATGAACTTGATGGGCGTGGACATCGCTTACCAGTACGCCGTTAGAGGCGCCGTGCTCTTGTTTGCGGTGGTCTTCGATGTTGTCACCCGCAGCCGAGGGAAGTAAAATAATGAACGAGAGAGTGAGGAAGCGAGAGAGCGATTTTTCGCTCTCTCGCCTTTTTTCGCATTGGGGCAAAGGTCGCACTTACACTGCTCCTAGCCCCCATCTCGGAGGCCTCCCCGGGGCAAGCTCCTCGTCAATCCGGGGACGGGGGTAGTAATTTTTTCTTATGGAACTGCTAAGCGTTAGCAATTTATCCCAACACTTCGGCGCGGTTCCCGCACTGGTGGACGTGACCTTTGCCATGGAGCCGGGTGAAGTTCTGGGAGTGGTCGGCCAACGCGGCGCGGGAAAATCAACGCTGTTCAAGCTATTGAGTGGCGTCTACGTCCCTTCGAGCGGCGACATCACCTTCGCCGGCCAGCGCATGGTGTTCAACACCGTTTCTCAAGCCCAACAATCAGGCATTATGGCGGTTCAACAACAACCCCAACTGGTTGACAGTATGAATGTGCTACACAACGTCTTTCTGGGCCGGGAAATCCGTAGCCGGGGAGGGTTGAAACGCCTCCCGCAAGAGGCGCAGATGTTGCAGGCCACGCGCGAGCTATTGACCACCTTCGATATGTCGCCTGATTTAGCCGAGGAACGCATCGCCAATCTCTCCGATGAACAACGACAGATCGTGGCGTTGGCGCGGGCCTTGTGTCACCCCTGTCGCCTGTTACTGCTTGATAATGCACTGGCGGCGTTGAACTTCGCGCGCCAACAGCTCCTGCTCAAACGCATCAAGGAACTGGCGGCACAGCAAGTAGCCGTCATCTTGAGCAGCGATGATTTGAAACATATCTTCGCCGTCACCGACCGCATCCTGGTGCTGTACCAGGGTCGCCAGATAGCGTTACGCCGTACCACGGAAACGACACCGAGGGAGATCGTGGAATTGATCGTCGGCTCCAACCGGCAGGAGCGGGTGACGCCCATGATCTGGGCCTTCGAAAACTATTATCAAGCGCAACAACAAGCCGAGCAGCTGCGACGAGCCCAGCTGGAATTACAGCAGAGCTTGGAGGAGAAAGACTCGCTGAACCGCCAGCTGATCGAGCGACTGGGCAATCAGGTAGAAGCGCTCGACCGCTTGAACCTGGCGCTGCAGGAAGCCGGTCGCCACGCGATGGACGAACGCGAGGCCGAGCGCAAAGCACTGGCGCGTGAGCTGCACGATCAGGTCATCCAGGACCTACTGAGCTACGCCTATCAAGTGGAAGAGGCGGAGAGCAACGTTGCCGAGGAATCTCAACACCTGGAGCTGGTTCAGATCCGCAACGGTATCCGGCAGGTAGTGGGTAACCTGCGTCAGGTCTGCAGCGACTTGCGTCCGCCAACGATTGATAACCATGGCCTCTCGGCAGCCATCCGCTCACTGTCAAATCAGTGGTCTAAGCAGAATGGTATTCCAGTGGACCTCCTCATTGACCCGGCGTTGGGGCGTTTACCGGAACCGATTGAACTCTCAGTTTTCCGCATCATCCAGGAAGGCTTACGCAACGTCCAAAAACATGCCATCGCCACGCGGGTGACTCTCACTTTGCAGCGGACATCCACAGCCAGCTTAATCGTGCGCCTGGTAGATAATGGTCATGGCATGGCAGAACCGATGGATCTGGTCGTACTGGCCGAGCAAAAACATTTTGGGCTGGTGGGGATCAGCGAGCGCGTCTCATTGTTAGACGGCTCCCTGCAAATGACGTCGCGGCCCAACGGCGGACTGGAATTGGAGATCGAAATTCCCAGTCCCTACCCTTCCATCCACAATTGATTCGGCCACAGTTAGAAGATTCGGATTTCGTGTTGCGTGTTCCGTCTTTTGACGCATGACGTTTGACAAGCCGGGTTATTTTCGGAGCAGTCGCTAAGACGCTGGGACGCTGAAACGCTGGGACGCTGAAACGCTGGGACGTCCCCAATCACTAACTTATTCTCGAAGCAGTTGTATAATAGCACTATGAATAAAATACACGTGCTTCTGGCTGACGATCATGCCCTGATACGCGCTGGAATCCGCAACGCACTGCAAGAACTTCCCAACCTGGAGATAGTGTGCGAGGTCGGTGACGGCCCCGCGCTGCGCGCCGCGTTAGAAACCAGCCAGCCGGAGCTGCTTCTCGTTGACGTAACCATGCCGGACTTCGAACCGCTGTCCGCCATCCGCCAGATCCACACCCGCTACCCGGA
>JAUWHU010000393.1 GCA_030605705.1 Thermoflexia bacterium
ACCGAATGCGTCCCCCTCCGGCCAGGTAATATTGAGAGCGAGGTCGGCGCAATTTCTCGTCTTTCTATCTCATTCATCTTGTCCCCCTATTCACTCCCCTCACACAAAGACGATCAGCACAAAAGCGAAGGCTAACGCCACGGCGATGAACAGCGGCGGCCCGGCCAACCAGTCGTTGAGCAAACTCTGAACCACCCCTCTCCAAACGATATCAACCTCGTCAGTGATCCCCCAAAGATTGTATCCCTTCTGGTCGAGAAAAGCCCAGAGCAATCCCGCGATCAAAGCGCCGTTGATGACGCCTAAGAAAAATCCCAGCAGCGTGTCCTGTAATTTCTCCTTGCGCGCCTTGCTACCCAAAGCCGAAGAGATAGCAGTGGTGGCATACCCAAAAGATATCATGATGATGAAAAGCAACGTGCGAGCATAAAACCATCCTGTGGGATTGGTCTTCTCCATGTTCTTAAGAACAGCGCTCACCAAAAACATGTAATTCAGAAAGACAAGCTCAATGAAACGGCCCAGGATGACGGAGAAAGCGACCAATAGCTCCTTAGCCCAGCCCCGCAACGCGCCGATGATCCCAAACAGAATGACCAATCCGACAAAGGCTGTCCCCAATGGCATCATTTCACACCACCTTCCCCAAAGAGAGCAATAAGTTTGCCAACTGCTGCGCAGCATCCGGACGAGCCAGGCTCCGGGCCGCCTCCGCCATCGCCGCGCGCTGTGCCTCATCGTTCAGTAAGTCACGTACCGTAGGTACCAATCGCTCCGGCAATTGTTCGTCTTTCACGACCAGGGCCGCGCCGCGCCGCGCCAGCCACTCGGCGTTGATTTTCTGGTAGCGCCAGGCATAAGGGTAAGGTACCAAGATCGCCGGGAGGCCGAAGTACGGGAACTCCCCCAACACCGAGGCTCCCGCCCGCGAGACCACCACATCCGCCGAGGCCAGCGCCGCCCCCATCTCCTCGTGGAGGTAGGGGAAGGGATGGTAGCGCGCCCGCAGCGTCTCCGGGAGCGTACCACGCGCCGCCGCGACCTCTTCCCAATCCAACCGCCCACTGATGTGTACCACCTGCGCCTCCGCCAACAGTTCCGCTAAATGCGCCAACACCGCGCGATTTATGGAACGCGCGCCCCGGCTGCCCCCGAAAACCAACAACACCGCCTCGTCGGCGGAAAGCCCCAGGGTCTGACGGGCCGTCGCACGCTCCCAGCGCGTCACCTCGACCCGCAACGGATACCCGGTCACGACCACCTTGTGGGCCGGGAAGAAGGCGCGGGAGTCCTCCACCGTCACGCCGATCCGCGCCGCCAGTCGCCCTATGAAGCGAAACGACTGTCCTGGCTCGATGTCGGGCAGGAAAAGCAGGATCGGTACCCGGCGCAACCATGCCGCCAAGGCGACAGGCCCGCTCACGTAGCCCCCCGTCGTCAGGAGAGCGGCGGGACGCTCGCTTCTCAGCGCGCGCCAGGAAGCGATCAGCCCCTGCGCCAGTCGCCAGACATTGCGCAGCGCGCGGCTCAAACCAACGCCATGCACGCCGCCTGCCGGGATTCCCAAGAAAGGCAAGCCGGCCCGCGCCACCAACCCTTCCGTCATCCCTCCCTGATCGCCCACCCAGGTCAGGGTGACTGTGGGATCAATGGCGCGCAACGCTTGCGCTACGGACAATGCGGGATAGACGTGCCCGCCAGTCCCGCCACCAACGATCCAGAATCGCAACCGCATCTCCTTTGGGCCGCCCGCGAGAAATTCCCAGCAATATCCCCGCGCCGGCCACCGTGATCAACATCTCCGATCCACCGTAGCTAAAGAAAGGCAATGCCGTGCCCGTGAAGGGCAGCAACCCGACGATAACCAAAACGTTCAATAGCACCTCGACGATCACCATCATCGTCACGCCAAAAGCAAGCAGCGAGCCGAAAGGGTCCGCCGTCTCCAACGCGATACGGTAGCCCCGGTAAGCCAGCAAGCCGAAAAGTCCCAGCACCAGCAGCGCGCCCAGCAATCCCATCTCCTCCCCGACAACGGCGAAGATGCTATCGGTATGGGGGAAAGGCAGATACCAGGCCTTCAACCGCCCGTTGCCGATTCCCACCCCCAAGAAACCGCCCTCCCCGATGGCCGTCACCGCGCAGTGGATATGATACGACATCTGCGTCGGGTCCTTGAGCGCGGCCACGTAATCCACCAGGCGCGCCCGCGCGTGAGGCAGCTGCCAGGCCAGGAAGCCAAAAGTCGCGCCGCCCGTGATGATGGCCGTGAAGATCTGCAGCGGATCACCGCCGGCGAAGAAGAACATCGCCAACCCCGTGGCTAAGAGAAGCGCCGCCGTGCTCAGATCAGGCTGTAACGCCACGAGACCCGCGACCACGCCGATGATCATGGAAAAGGGCACCAATCCGTACCGCACCTGGTGGAGTTGTTTCCCCTTGGAGTCCAGCCAGGCGGCGATGTAGATCACCACCACCAGGCGTGCCAGCACTCCCGGCTGGATAGAAGCCCCCCACAAAGCGCGTCGCTGCGCGGCCTGTGCCCGCTCACCACCCAGGAGCACCACGGCGAGCAGCAGCAGCGTCACGACCATCAACGGGAGTGCCAGTTGCTGCCAAACCGGGTAAGGCAGGTAGACCAGCGCGAGCGCCAGGACGCTCCCTGCGCCCACCCAGACCAGCTGCCGCTGCCAAAACTCTACACCCACGTAGAAAGTCGCGCTGTAAAGCATCAGCAGGCCCAAAGCCAACAGCGCCAGCAGAGTGACCAGCAGCAGATAGTCCACGTGTGCCGTCTTGCTCTTGCGTTTTGTCATCGCTACCTCAAGGAACCCTGGCTGGCTAATTATCACATTGGGATAGTCAGCCTTGAACTATAAAAATTTACCACGGAGCGTAGTGTGGGCAGGCAGTGCCCACAACACGGAGATTTCAACTAGTTTGTTCTCCAAACGACTTGCTTCACGCCAGTAAAAAACACCGGAACGCATAGGCGCAGCACTAACTCTGCACTTTAGTGTTTTTCTCCGTGCTCTCCGTGGTGATTGACCTCCCGTGATAACAAACCATTCAGGGTCAAGGGGCGGATAGCCCCACGACCAGCTCCCGGAAACATTCCCCGCGCGCGGCGAAATCCCGGAAGGCATCGAAACTGGCGCCGCCGGGAGAGAGCAATACCACCTCGCCGGGTCTGGCCCGCCGCGCGGTTTCCTCCACCGCCTGCTCCAACGTTCCGGCCGCCACAATCTCTTCCAATGCGCCGGCGCGATTCTGCGCCCAGGCGCGCTCCACGTGCCCGGCGATGAGCTCCTGTGCTTCGCCAAAAACGATCAGCAGCCGCGCGCGCCCCACCACCCGCCGGGCGAATTCTTCCCAGGGGAGGTCCTTATCCCGGCCACCGGCTAAGAGCACCAGCGGCTCCTCGAAAGAATCTAACGCCGCCAGCACCCGCTCCGGCGCGGTGGCGATGGAGTCGTTAACCCAGAGGATGTCTCGCCAGCGGCGCACCACCTCCAGGCGATGTTCCACGCCGGCAAATCCCACAATCGCGCTCCGCAGCGACTCGGCGGCGACGCCGGCCGAGGCGGCCAAAACGCAGGCGGCCAGCACATTCAGCACATTGTGAAAGCCCCGCAGCCGGATGTCGCTCCGCCGACAGACTGCGGTCTCGCGCCCGTCACGACGCAGCAGCAACGTCTCCTCGCGCAGGAAAGCCCCCTCCTCCACCTTGACGGCCCCGCTAAAGTAACGGATCCGCGCCGCCGTTTGCGCTGCCAGAGCACGGGCGTGCGGCTCGTCGTATCCCAGCACCGCCACATCCTCCGCTCCTTGGTGCGCCACGATGTGCGTTTTCGCCGCGATGTAGGCCGCCATCGTCTTGTGGCGATCCAAGTGATTGGGCGTGATATTGAGCACCCCGGCGATCCCTGGGCTAACGTCCATGATCTCCAGTTGAAAACTCGACAGCTCCATTACCACGCGGTCCTGCGGGCAGATATCGGCCAGATCAGCGATGAGCGGGTTGCCGATGTTGCCCCCCACCCAGGTGGTGAAGCCCGCCTCACGCAGCATCTCCCCCACCAGCGAAGTGGTCGTCGTCTTGCCCGCCGAACCGGTGATCCCCACCACGGGAGCCGGACAGCGCCGGAGGAACTCCTGCGCATCGTTGCTCAAGGGAATTCCCCGTCGCCGCGCCTCCTGCACCAAAGGCAGGTCGGCCGGTACACCGCCGCTGAGACAGAGCAAATCGCAATCGTCCAGCAGACTCAAGGGATGGCCTCCCGTCACGTAGCGGATGGGCAGACCCGCCAGCTCAGCCCTATCTGCCGCCAACGTTTCCGCCGCGCGGCGATCCGAGACGGTCACGCGCCGGCCACGCTCCACGAAGAAGCGCGCCAACGCCTTCCCTTGTCGTGCCAGACCCAGAATCACCACAGAGGACATTCTCACCTTACCCCTTGCGAATTATTCCTCCCATCACACCAGCGCCAGCGCGGCCCCGGCCATCGCTGCCAGAATGGCCACCAGCCAGAAGCGCTGCACGACTTGGGTCTCCGACCAACCCAGCAGCTCAAAATGATGGTGCAATGGCGTCATCTTGAAAATACGCCTGCCTGTACCATACTTCTTCTTCGTGATCTTGAAATACGATACCTGGATGATCACCGATAATGTCTCGGCCACCGGCACCAACATGATCAACGGCAGGATCAGCCATTGACCGGTCATCAAGGCCACGGTACCCAGCGTCGCCCCCAGCGCCAGCGAGCCGGTATCCCCCATGAACATTTCCGCCGGGTGGGCATTGTACCACAGAAAAGCGAATGAAGCTCCCACAACGGTGAAACAGAACCGCTCCAGGTAAAACTGCCCCTGCAAGTCCGCGATCACGCCGTAGGCCACAAACGCGCTCGCCATGATGATCCCCGCCAGGCCATCCAGCCCATCGGTCAGGTTCGCGGCATTGGCCGAGCCGACGATCACAAATATGGCGATGGGGATGTAGAACAGGCCGATGTTGATCTTCTCCGGCAAGCCAGGAATAGCGATGCTGTGCAAGTCCAGCCCAAAATACATGACCAAAGCCACCGCTAAGGTGAAAATAATCTCGATGCCCATCTTGGTAGAGGCGCCCAGACCCTCACCTCTGCGCACTCCCCGCACGCCGGCGAGATCATCCACTGCGCCGAGCACCCCGTAGACGAGCATCACCCCCAAGGGCACCAGAATCGAGCGCCCGATCACCGTCTGGCCCAGCAGATTGTAAATGTTCAAAGCCACGGTGATGAACAATACCGGGATCGTGATCAGCAAACCGCCCATCGTGGGGGTTCCCAGCTTCGTGAAATGCCCCCGGGGGCCTTCAATGCGGATGCGTTTGCCGATCTTCCAGCGCCGCAACAGATTGAGAAAGGGTCTCCCCCAGGCAACGACCATCAAAAAAGAGATGCTGGCGAGAACCAAGGCGAAGCTCACACGTCCTCCTTCTGCGGCGAGGGCAAGGAGGCCGCCACGCTCAGCTCCGAGACGATGTTCTCCATGCGCAAGGCCCGCGAGCCTTTCACCAGGATCACATCACGGGGTTGCAACAGCTCTTTCAGCAGCGCCACCGCCTCCGCGTTGCTCGCCGCCTCATGGGCGCGCTCGGCGGGTAAGCCACAGAGACGCGCTCCCCTGGTCAACAAAGGCGCGCATTTCCCCACGGCGATCAGGTGCTCGACGATGCCGGCGGCCCGACATCCCACCTTGATATGTCCTTCCTCCTCGTACTCCCCCAGCTCCAACATGTCCCCTAGAACGGCGATCTTCCGTCCTTCAAGGTCTTCCAGTAAATTGAGGGCCGCCAATGCGGAGGGCGGGCTGGAATTGTACGTATCATCCAAAACCAATGCACCCTGCGGCCCCTCCACGGAGACCAGACGTAATTGCATGCCGGGCGAGCGCAATCCCTCCACGATTTCCTGCCAGCTCAATCCTTCCAACAAGGCCACCGCCGTCGCCCGCAGGACGGTATGCACGCTGTGACGCCCCAACAGGGGTACGCGCAGGTAGAGTTGCTCTTTGCCGTAGTGCAGCCGCATCCGCACCCCATCCAGCCCCAGACCCTGCACCTCGTCGGCCCAGAGATCAATCTCTGGCGAGAGTCCATAGAAAAAGATGCGTGCCCGGGTCCCCCCGGCCATCGCCCGCACGCGGAGGTCATCGTAGTTGAGGACGGCGACGCCTTCAGGGGCTGGCGGCAGCGACTCCACCAGTTCTCTTTTCGCCAGCGTGATGTTATCCAGACCCCCGGCCCGCTCGGCGTGTACCGGTTCGACGTTAGTGACTACGCCCACCTGCGGCTGCGCGATCCGCGCCAGAGCAGCGATGTCGCCGCGCACGTACATCCCCATCTCCAGCACCACCCGCTCGCAGTCGCCGGTGAGTTGCAGGAGCGTGAGCGGCAGGCCAATTTCGTTGTTGTAAGAACCGGTGCTGTGCAAAACGTGATAGCGACGCCTCAAAACGCAGGCTATGAGTTCCTTGGTCGTCGTCTTGCCCACGCTACCCGTCACGCCGATCACGCGAGGGGTAAGCTGCTGTCGCCAGAAGGTCGCCGCCTGCTGCAATGCTTGCAGCACATCAGGCACACGGATCACCAGCGGGAGCACCGGCTCGGCAGGTAAACCGCCCTGGGTGATATCCAACACGGAGGCCTCCACCGCCACGTCGCGCTCGACCACAGCCGCCACCGCGCCGCGCGCGAAGGCATCGCCCACATAATCGTGCCCATCCACATTTTCTCCCACAAAAGCGAAGAAAACGGAGGTCGCGTCCGCCTGGCGCGAGTCCAAAATGGGCTTTACGGGACGCGCCAAACCGGCGGGACGTTTCCCGCCCAGACCCTCGATTAAATCGGCTAACGTCAAATGCTTGGTCATGTTATCCTGAATATAAGAGTTGAAAGTTGGAAGTTACAAGTTGAAAGTTGGAAGTTGAAAGTGATTCGCCATTCGCTATTTCTTCATTTGTCATTTGTCATTTGTCATTTGTCATTTTCTTTATTTGTCATTTGGCGGCTTTGCACTTTCGTCCGTCTAATCCGCCGCCGGGGGAATCCCCAACAGCACAAAAAGCCGCGTTGCCACCTTCTGGAAAAGCGGCGCCGCCGTCTGCGTCCCCCAGCGCATCGCCACCGGCACGCCGGGACGATCAAGCTTCACCAAAATCAACAACTGGGGATCGGGCAGCGGTCCAAATCCCACAAAGGAGGTGATCACCTGATCCTGTTCATAGCCCCCCCATCCGGGGATCTGCGCCGTCCCGGTCTTGCCGGCGATGCGATAGCCCGGCACCTGGGCCTGGGGCATCTCATCCACCACCTGCGCCAGGAGCTCGGAGAGCGTCCGCGCCGTCTCCGCCGTAATCGGCCGGCCCGCCGGACGCGGCGGGATCACGATGCTGCGACCGTCGGGATAGAGCCGTTCGGCGACGATGTGCGGCTGCATCATCACCCCATCATTGGCGATAGCCGCCACCGCCGTCGCCATCTGCAACGGCGTCACCGCGATGCCCTGGCCGAAAGAGTTGGTCGCCAGAAAGCTGTCCTCCCAATTCCAGTCCAAGGGCATATGCACCAGGCCGGCGGCCTCGCCCGCCAATTCCACCCCGGTGGGCTGCCCGAAGCCAAAAGCCCGCACATAGCGGTAAAACTGCTCCAGCCCCAACACCTGTGTCGAGAGCTTCGCCGCCCCAACGTTGAGAGAGTTCACCAGGAGGCCCGCCAAATTCTGCTGCCCATACGCGGCGCGATCCCAATTCCGCACCACCACACCACCATATTCCAACATCCCGCGATCCTGGTAGGACCAGTTCAGGTCCGCGCGGCCGGAATCCAACGCCGCCGCCACCGTCACGACCTTAAAAACGGAACCCGGCTCATAAGTCTGGCTGATAGCCGGGTCCTGGAAAAGGGCCTCCAACCCTTCCTCCGCGTAATCGGCATAGCGGGTCGGTTCATAGGAAGGGCGCGCCGCCGCCGCCAGAATTTCGCCCGTGCGCGGATCCAGCACCAGAATGACCCCGCCCTGGGCGTCATAGTCCAGCAGAGCCTTGTCCAATTCCCCTTCGACGTAGGCCTGGATGGTGCGATCAAGTGTCAGGCGCAGGTCTGTGCCGGGATAGGGCAATCCTTGCTCCGAGGCCACCTCACCGGCCAACGGCTGCGCATCGCCGGAGACATCTCCCACACGCACTACCCGCTGGCCTTGCAGAAAGCGGCGCTGGTAAGCCTGGACACCGTACCCCAGCCCATCCTCGTTCACAAAGCCTAAAATGTGCGCTGCCAACGCGCCCTCCGCGTAGCAACGCTCCCAGGTCGGCGTGAGAGTGAGCCAGGGCAACCACAGCTCTTCAAGCTTCTCAGCAGTCTCCGGGGATACCTGCCGGGCCAAGAGATGCCACCCGAACCCGTATTCCTCATCTTCCGGCTGCAGCGTCAAATCCTCCTGCACCTTCACGACGGGACGGTTGAGCAGGGGGGCGAGCAAGGCCGCCGCCTCTGCCGGATCGGCCACCCGCCGGAACTCAGCTCCCACATCGTAGCGGGGAGCATTGCCGACCAGCAAATCTCCGTTGCGATCGCGGATGCAACCCCACGGCGGATCGGGAAGGCTGTACTGGCGTCTCACCAGCTCCTGGGCTGCCGCCTGATGGTTGGCATGTTCCAATACCTGGAGACGCACCAGCTGCGCCACGATCAGCAACGTGACCGCCACGATCAACATCGTGATCAGCCGTAAGCGGGACTCAGGTCCTCGTAGCATCTCAAGGCTCCATCTTCAGGTATTCCACGTTCTGGGCCGGCGCGTATCCCAATGCCACGGAACGTTCCTGCAGAACGGGGATGGAACTCCAGCGCGCGATCTCCACTGCCAACGCCTGGTTAGTCCGCTCCGCCTCCCCCAATGCCTGCTCCATCGCCCAAACGTGACGGGAAAGCCTGACGTTGGAGGCTGCCAGGCTCAAGTAAGCCGCCGCCAGGACCGTCACCACCAGCACCACCGCTAAGAAAATGCGCGCCAGTGTACGATCTAACTGCGCCTTGCGTCGTTGGACGCCGTGGGTACGTCGTTGCCAGAGAACGCTCATAAGAGTTGAA
>JAUWHU010000079.1 GCA_030605705.1 Thermoflexia bacterium
GGGGGTGGCGTCCCGGCGCCCCCTGCGGGGCGATAAATCGGTGATGGCTTTTTGTTGTGCGGTGTAAAAACACGACCGGGGCAGCGGGGCGCGCCTCCGGTGCGGCCGCAGTCGCCGGCAGCAGAAAAGGGTACAGAAACCCCAGCAGTCCGGCGAGATTGGCGAGAATAAAAAGCGTTGTGGACATGAGGTAGTCCTTCAAAGCAAGAAAACACCTCACGGCTCAGAGGATGGTACTGCCGTGAGGTTCAATCAAATAGGGCGGGTGGGAGTCGAACCCACACACTCTCTCGAGTAGAGGATTTTAAGTCCCCGGCGTCTGCCTATTCCGCCACCGCCCCCTGTACCCTACTATAGAGAAACGGGCATCGTGGATAGATGCCCGACACTGACAACTAAAAAGGCGACGGTCGGACTCGAACCGACGAATAAAGGTTTTGCAGACCTCTGCCTTACCACTTGGCTACGTCGCCAAGACGAAAGCGGGCGATGGGACTCGAACCCATGACCTTCTCCTTGGCAAGGAGGTGTTCTACCTGCTGAACTACGCCCGCACACACTTGGCAGTATATCACAACTATAATTTTTGGCAAGATAAATACCTCCTGATTTTCGATTCTTGACTCCCGCGCACTTTACACTCCTCACAAATCATGCTATACTAAAATCGTTGTCAAAGTTAAAGACTGACTCGTTTTGAAGTTGCGGGGAAGCGTTGTGTTAAACCTATGAGTAGGGAAGACCCTCTAAACCCGGAGATTTTGCTGTGGGCTGAGTCCCTGGAACAACGTGGGCTGGCCGAGTGGTTGATCCCACTGCTGGACATCTTGCAAGTGTGGGGTTTTGTAGCGGGCCAGTTCCTCTGGATGTTGACGCCTTTCTTGGGCCGGTATTCCTTTACCGCAATAGCAGAAGCGCTGGAAGAACCGGAGACGCTGCGACGTCTCCAGCAGTGTCTGATAGAAGGAGAAACTCAACGATGATCGGACAGCTGGTCGCCCTGGGCTTTGCGTTGGTGGGAGCAGTTGCGTTCGCGCTATACGGGCTTCGTTACCGAGAGCGGCTCTCCGTGCGACACAATTTCCCTGTTTTCGACTCACTGGCCGACGAGGTAGGACGCGCCGCGGAGGAAGGCGCGCTGCTCCACATCACCTTAGGCAATGGCGCGTTGACGGGAGAATCCGCCATGACCTCCGTCGCAGCCCTGGAGGGTCTCACCGCCCTGAGCAACCTGGCCGCAGCTTACGACACCCCCCCCATCATCACCACGGGAGACCCCACCCTCTACCTGCTGGCCGACGATTGGATGCGCCGCGCTTATACCCGGATAGGGAGATTGGAGCGCTACCATCCAACGTTAGTCCAATTTACGGCCAGCAGTGCCGTCACCTATGCGGCGATGGCGGCAACCTACCTCTACGAAAAGGGAATCGGTTCCAACATTATGTTGGGAGCATTTGAGCAGGAAGTCAGTCTGCTGACCGAGGCTGCGGCACGCCGTGGAATCTACTCCGTGGGCGCCGCCGTCTCCCCGGCAGCGCTGGGCGCGCTTTACCCCGCGCTAAGCCCCCGCCGGCTGGTCATCGGCGAAGAATTGTTCGCGGGGGGAGCCGAGGTGACACAAAACACGATGTATCAAGCCAGCTTGAAAGGACAAGACCTGCTGCGTTGGCTGGTAGCAGCCGGCATCATCCTCATGGCGATGCTCTCCTTGCTGGAATTAGGGATAGGCTAAGGGAATGTTGAAACGAACTCTGCCAACGGCTGTGGCGATCAGTGTAGGGATTTTGGTCCTCCTGGGCTCTTTTCTGCCGATTTCCCCTCTGCGCGAGGTGCGCCTGTTCCTGATCCAGTGGGCGATGGTACTGGGCGTCTTCGCCTTTCTCCTGGCCTTTTTACATTTACTGCGCGTGCATCTGACGCGCCTGGGACGAAGAGGCAAGAGCTGGAGCACCAGCCTCCTGGTCGTGCTCTCCGCGATTTCCGCACTGCTGTTGGTCTTTACGCAAGGGCCGACAAGTCTGTGGAGCCAGCATTTGATAAAGGATTTCCTGGTCCCCGGAGAGTCCGCTCTGTTAGCGATCACCGCCGTCACGCTGGTGCTGGCAGGGATGCGGATGTTGCGCGCGCGGCGCACTGCCGGTAGCGCACTTTTCCTGTTGATCACTGCGTTGATGTTGGTGGGGACTGTGCCTTACGTAGGAATTTTGGGCGAGATCGCCGGCTGGATTCAGAGAGTACCTGCGCTGGCCGGGATGCGGGGACTTTTGCTGGGCGTCGCCCTGGGAACCACAATGGCCGGTTTGCGGGTGGTCTTTGGGGCGACTCGTCCCCATAGTGATGATTAGCCGAGGCATCCATGATTCGCTGTCCGAAGTGTAGCGCGTTGAATAAAGATGGGAGCGGCTTTTGCAACAAGTGTGGTTCGCCGTTGCAGAAAACACGGATCCGCTGCCCCATGTGCGGGACGTTGAATCCTGTCGGGAATCTTTTTTGCGACCGCTGCCATGCGCGTTTAGTCCCCCTGGTGGGAGTCGTCCCCCCTGAAAGCGTCGCCGAGCCAGAAGAGGCATCCGCGTCACGGGTACAGGGCATCTCTCTGCCGACCCGCTCCTCTGCTGCGGGTGAGAGGGCCGGAGACAAGGGAGAGGAGTCCTTCGACTGGCTGGAGGGCCTATTAGAGCCGGCTCCCGAGACGAAAACATCCCCCTCAGAGACGGCGATGCCAGATGCCGGTTTGCCCGATTGGATGGCAGATTTGGCTCCGGCAGAACCGGAGGTACAAGAAGAAGCGGAAGCATTGGCCGCAGTGGCCCCCGTAGAACTACCCGACTGGCTCTCTGGTCTGGCGCCGGCGGAACCAGCTGAAGAGGCCGCCAGCACCCCGGCAATTTCGCAGGGCACAGACCTCCCGGCGTGGCTCGCCGGCCAGGGAGAAGAGGTGCCAGTCGCAGCCCTCGACACCCCGGAACAGGAATCCCCACCCGCGCCGGCCAAGATGCCCGACTGGCTCTCTGGTCTGGCGCCGGCGGAACCGGCTGAAGAGGCCACCAGCACCCCGGCAATTTCGCAGGGCACAGACCTCCCGGCGTGGCTCGCCGGCCAGGGAGAAGAAGTACCATCCGCGACCCTCGCCACCTCGGAACAGGAGTCTCAACCCGCGCCGGCCGAGATGCCCGACTGGCTCTCTGGTCTGGCGACAGCGGGACCGGCGGAAGAGGCCGGAAGTGCCCTTGAGACATTAGCCCCTCAAGAGGAAGTAACAACGGAAATCCCCTCCTGGCTGGCAGATCTGGCGCCCGCAGAAGCGGCCCCAGAGTCAAGCGCCGTAATTTTCAGCGATGAGGAAACCACCGACACGCAGGACGCCGAGACGCCGGCGACAGAACCGGCGACAAAGAAGGCCCTCCAAACTCCCGTCTGGCTCCAGGAGGCCACTCCGGTCCCCGAAACCGTCTCCCAACCCCCTTCTGTCCCAGCTTTCACCTTAGAAGAGAGTGAATCTCCCGTGGAAGAGACTGATGAGGGCGCGGTATTCCTCGCTGAACCGGCGGAGAAAGCCGTGGAGATCCCGGACTGGTTGCGCGACCTGGCCCCGGCCCCCGAGGAGAAAGTTCCTACCGGCGCGGCATTGCACCAGGCCGAGGTACCGCGCTGGCTTGAGGGTCTCAAGCCACCGGGAACCGGCCCTTTGTCGGAGACCGCGCTGCCCGA
>JAUWHU010000001.1 GCA_030605705.1 Thermoflexia bacterium
GAGGATTCCCCTTACCTCAACACCACGTCCGTCCATGCCTCAAGCCACGTCTCGCGGTGTTGCTCGATGGTCTCGGCGGGGACGGTGGCCGGTTCCTCCGCCGTCAACGCGAAGTCGTCAAAGACCTGGGGGAGGGCGGCGCCGGTACGAGCGGGGAAAACCCACATCTGCAAGGGGATGTCGCTCTGGAAGGTGTCGCTCAACAGGAACTCGATGAAGGCTTCGGCCAAGTCCTGGTTTTCGCTCCCCTTGAGGATGCCGGCGAACTCCACCTGGCGGAAGCAGGTACCGGGCGCGATCACCGCGCCGGTCGGTGGTTCGTCCAACGCCTCTTCGCTGAAGTAGACCTCAGCAGCCGGGCTGGTGGCGTAGCTCACCACGATGGGGCGTGTGCCCTCGCTGTACGCGCCGCCGCTGAATTCGCTGTAGTAGGCGATGTCCCAGCCATCCACGACCAACACATCGTTGGCCCGCAGGTCGCGCCAGAAATCTAAGTAGCCATCTTCCCCAAAAACAGCGATGGTGGCGATGAGGAAAGCCAGCCCCGGCGACGACGAGGCGGGATTCTCGACGACCAACAGGCCCCGGTACGCAGGCCGGGTCAGGTCAGACAGGCTCGTGGGGACAGGGAGAGCGTTTTCCTCGAAGTATGCTTTGTCGTAATTGAGGCACACGTCGCCGAAGTCCACCGGCACGACGCGGTTTTGCGGGTCCAACTGCAGCGCTGTGGGGATGGCGGCCAGGTTTTGCGCGGCGTAGGGCGCGAAGATATCGGCGGCTAAAGCGCGGCTGAGGAAGGTGTTATCCACGCCGTAGAGCACGTCGGCTTGCGGATTGTCTTTGCTGAGGATGGCCTGGTTGAGCATAGTACCCGCGTCACCAGCCTTGAGGAACCGCACCGTGGCCTGGTGTTCCGCCTCGAAGGCGGTGATAACTTCCTCGCTGATCTCGAAGCTATCGTAAGTCATCACCCGCAGCGTGCGTGGCCCTTCCGGCGTGGGTGTCGCACAGCCGGAAAGCAGTAAGACAACGACTAAAGTCAATACAATCCAATGTTTCATACGTTCCATGGGAAAACCTCCTTAAAGAGTTAGTAAGTTGGCAAGTTTGCAAGTTGCAAGTTGACCGACACTTGAAATCACGCCTGCGCTTGTCGCCTTCTGCGGAGTAGATGTGCGTGATGCGTCAAACGTGAAACGTCAAACGTTTCAACTTTCAATCTTCAACCTTCAACCTTCAACTTTCAACTTTTGACTTGATGAAAACACCACAACCATCCCGATGTTATTTGCACGAATGCCTCTTCGCCCGCAAACATATTGCTCACGCCGCGCGCCGGGCCGCAGCGCAGCGTCTCGTCGTGGAGAGGGTAAGCCAGGCCGCGCGTCGTCACGCCTTCCGCGTCGCCGCCCAGGGGGAGGAGGGAGAGTATTTCGCCGGGGTGTCCACGCAGCCGCAGCGTCTCTCCGCCCCGGAGCAGGCGGATCTCCCAGTCGCCATCCCTCACCAGCACCGTGTGTCCTTCCAGTGCGGGGAGCGCGAGCAGGAGCAGGTTCGCCAATGCCTGGTCGGGTCGCCCGCCTAACGCGCCCAGCACGACGATCTCGTCCGCGCCCTGGGCGGTGGCCCAGAGCAGCGCCAACTCCAGGTCGGTTTCGTCTTTGGTGGGCGGGTGGACGTGGAAGACGGTCCCGGCGGCTTCCAGACGCGCGCGGACTTCCGCCGGCACTGAGTCCAGGTCGCCGATGACGTGGGCGGGTGTCAGGCCAGCATCCAGGGCGTGCTGCGCGCCCCCATCTGCCGCGACGATGATGTCGCCGGGCCGCACTGCGACAGCGTGCTCTTCCATCAAGCCATTGGCAAAAATGATGATGCGCATAACAAAAAATCCTCGCCGGCCCAGGTGAGCCAGACGAGGATACCAAGATTCGTTAGCGCCTTCCTCCGCTGGCATGATCCAGATCAGGTTCGAGGGTCGGTGTCGGATGTGTGGACACCTTCTCAGCCTGGCTCTCCCAGACTCCCCTGGCCGGTGCTGTTCAGTTTCTGCTTCTATTATACTACAAGAATCGAGAATGGGGAATGGAGAATAGTGAGCGGGGACATGCCTGGAGGCTCGCAGGGGCAGGCGTGATATTGAGATGCTTGCTTTTTCGCCCGGCTGGTGTATGCTAAATATGTTCAGGGGATGAGTGCGTTATGCGAACAAGTCTCTATAACATTTGCGTTGTCCGCTAGCATTATGAACTGTCTTTTGCCTATTTGCAGATTCGCGGCCTGGCCGCGCTATGGGGTGTTTATCAAAAAGAAAGAGGTAACTGTGGATGAGGGGAATCACGCCACGTCCGGCGCGATTTTGAAGCCGACGACGCGAGGTGAGTACATTGCGTACTGGATTTCGAAGCTCGGAAGTCCGCCGCTGGTGGCGCTCATGGCGTTGTTACTCACGGTCGTAACGTTCACGCTGCCCGGCATCTGGATGTGGGCGGGCATCTACGTTTTGCTGGCGATGGTAGTCCCGCTGATCTATCTCATCTGGCTGGTGCGCCGGGGCAAAGTCGCCGATCTGGATCTTCACTTGCGCGAACAGCGTCAAGGCCCCTTCATTGTGACCCTGGCCGGCGCGGCGGCGGCGTGGGTCGTTTTGACCCTCGGCGGCGCGCCCCAGATTCTGAGGCTGTTGGCAGCCGCTAGCGTGGCGCAGACGCTTTTGGTCTTCTTGATCACGTTGCGCTGGAAGATCAGTGTGCATACTTCGACGGCGGCGGGAATGACCGTGTTGGTCTGGAGCGTGGTCGGGAAGGCGGCGGCCCCACTGGTGATCACCATCCCGTTGATCGCCTGGTCGCGGGTGAAGTTGCGCCGCCACACGTTTTGGCAGACCATTGCAGGGATGGTGCTGGGGTGTCTTATTTTCTTGATCGCAGTATGGTTGGCAAGAGGAGGCTAAGAGATGGAGCATTTTAAGGTTTTGAAACGGGCTTTTGATACGACCTGGAATTACAAAGCGCTGTGGGTCTTCGGCATCCTCATCGCGCTGACGGCGGGGGGAGGGGGCTTCAGCGGCGGCGGCAGCAACCCAGGTATGAGTTCTGGCGGCAATGGTAATGGGGATATCCCTTTCCCTCACGGCGGAGAGCGTTTCGAATATTTTCCGCAAGCGTTCGCCGTGTTGTTCATCATCCTGCTGGCCGTGATCGTGCTGGCGGTGCTCTTTTGGATTGTTGCGACTATCGCCCGGCACGTGGCGGATAACGCGCTCATCCAGATGGTGAACGAGCACGAGGAGACTGGAGCGCGGCACACGGTGGGCGGGGGATTCCGCCTGGGCTGGTCGCGCCCCGCCTGGAGGCTTTTCCTGGTTGATCTGGTCGTGGGGTTGCCCGGCGTGGTGATTTCACTCTTGTTTCTCGTGCTAGCTGCCATGCCACTATTGTTGTTGTTTACGCGGGACGCGGTCTTTAGCACTGTGGGCATACTCGCAGCTCTGGGGATTTTCCTCCCTGGCTTTTTCCTGCTCACCATCCTCGGTGTGGTCGTCGGGTTGTTACGCCCTTTTTTCCACCGAACCTGCGTTCTGGAGGGATTGGGAGTATTTGCTTCCATCCGTCAGGGCTTTGAGGTCGTACGCCGGCACTTGGGCGACGTGGTGATAATGTGGTTGATCATGGTGGGAGTGAGCCTGGCCTGGATGGTGGTACTGATTCCCGTGATGTTGCTGCTGATGCTCGTGGGAGCGTTGGTCGCTGGGATCCCGGCCCTGCTCGTCGGTGCGTTCGTTCACCTGCTTTTCAGCAGCGGGGCGGCTCCCTGGATTTTAGGCGCGCTGGTGGGCCTTCCCATTTTCATGTTGGTGGTGGGATTGCCGAGTCTCTTCCTGGGCGGACTGTTCGAGACCTTCAAATCCACCACCTGGACACTGACCTACCGCGAGATACTGCAGCTGAGTTAGTGATTGGCGACCGGCTATTTTTCCACGATGACCCAGAAGTTCGGTCCGCCGTTTTCATAGATGTGGACCTGTCCTCCGGCGGAGGTGAACATCTCCGCTACCGCCGCCGGAGGATAGAAGCGGCTGCGCATCAGCGTGATCGTCTCCATCAGGGCGATCAACTTCACCGAGAAGCGGTGGATGTCCGGCTCTTCAATCACCAACCGCCCGCCGGGGGCCAGGATGCGTACCAATTCCTTCGCCGCCAGCGCCTGGTGGCGGTAGTGATGGAAACTATCCACGGCCAGGATCCGCTGGAAGGAGTCGCTGGGAAAGGGCATCGCTTCGGCGACCCCCTGACAGGTCTCGAAACCGCCGCTGGCCCGCGCCTGGCGCAACATGCCGGCGGAAAAATCCAGGATACAGATGTGTTCCACTCTGTCCTGGAAGAACCGGCTCACGCGCCCGGTGCCGCCGCCCACATCTAACAGGTGCTGCCTCGGATCTAACTTGAGCAGACTTTCCAGGATGTTGACGTTGACGCGGGAGATGAGTCGCTCATAAAGGGGAGCGAGAATGCCGAAATGGTCGAAGGGCGGTGGGGCCAGCGGGTCTTTGGGGTGGTGATTCAATCTATACCTCCTAAACTTGGACAAGCCAGAACCAAACAAGATTCAAACCACAAAGGACACAAAGTACACCAAGTTTTTCTTCCTTTGTGCCCTTCGTGTCAATGGGCACTGCCTGCCCATACTACGCTTTGTGGTGAAGTTCTTGCACAATAGAATTGTTACTGAATAAACGAAACCAGAAATTGGACGCGGATTTTCACGGATTACACGGATATTTTTGTAAAAAACAAGGAAAAATCCGTGTTGATTCGTGATATCCGTGTCCAAAAGCTCACCGTTTTTATTGAGGAGCAACTCTAATGTACCGGCGGGTTATTTTCGGAGCAGTCGCTAAAACGCTGAGACGCTGGGGCGCATCCTCTCGCTGACTCGCTTACACTAAAGCCCCCACGCCTCTGGTCGAAAATCCTCTGCAAAGGGATTCACAAAACGAACTCCCTCAATGACGGCGCCGGGATTGAAATCCTCGCTGAACACCACCGGAACATGGTTCAAGCAGGCAACGGCCCAGATCTGCGCGTTCCAGAAGCTAAACTGATGATCACGCACGCCGCGCACGGCTTCCAGCACCACCCTCGGAGTCACGTCGAACACGGTCCACAGAGCCACGAAATAGCCGATCTGCGCCTCTGCCTGCTCCAGCGTCAAAGGTGGAGATAACTTGCGCGTCGCGCTGTTGTAAAACTCGGATAGCACTTGCGCGCTGAGCGCACCGTTGGCCGCTGCTGTGATCCGATCCAAGGTGTCAATGGCCCGCCGCTGTTTGCTCCGTTCTGAGCTGTCGTGAGCGTAGACGAGCACGTTGGTGTCAACCAGTATGGTGATCATACCGGCTCAATCGCTCCTCGTAGAGTTCATCACGGGTCCATGTCCGTCCCTGACCCTCCACGGGGCCCTGGGCATACCGTTCTTCCATCAACGTCCGTGCCTGCTCCCAGGCTTTCTCAGCCTGACGCTGCCGGGCTGTCTCTTCCAACCAGTGGTCAATGGCCTGACGGATGATCTCAGCCTCAGACACCCCCGTCTCCACCGCTCGTTGCTTGAGCATAGCGTCTTGCCGGGGTTTGATGTACACCTGTTTGCGTACCATCACACTCATCGCATACCTCCTGCTCACGGCTTTATACATCCCATTATACATCACTTGGGGTGAGGATGCAAGAGGCGTGTCAAATTAAATGATAATCTTACCGGACGTGCCCAATTGACCAACGGCGCGATTCCCGTTATACTGTGGGCATGAAACTGTATGTGGTTCATCCCCAAGGAGGGAATCTATGGCACATTTACCCATCACCCACATGACGTTGTACAAGCACGGCGTCGGTTTCTTCG
>JAUWHU010000431.1 GCA_030605705.1 Thermoflexia bacterium
GATGGGGGCTGAGGCGGCAGCCATGAGGAAGAAAGTTTCGGTGAAGCCGCCTTCACCGCCGAGTAGTTTGGCGACCAGGTGGATCAGTCCGACGCCGATGAAGGTGACCAGCAGGGTGATGACGATCCAGGTGGGTATCCCGCACAGTAGCGTGCCAAAGGAGAACGCCCCGGCACGGATGGGGAGTTCGCGGCGCAGTTCGAGGGGAAGGGCTTGTAAGAGGGCTCTCCCTGAGCCTATGGCCAAGCTCAGCATTTGCAAAAGCCCGCCGATGGCGCTGCTGGCGAGCAGCCAGAGGACCGCCCGGCCCAGGTCGGCCTCGCCGAGATATTTGGCAAAAGTATCAGTCGAAGGCGAGAGCAAAACGTCTTGCCAGAGACTCAAGGTCGGTGTTTTGTTCCCTTGGGGTGCTGCTGAAGTTTGATAACTGTCGTAATCGGATGGTGAGTATCCCATGATTTTGTTCTCCTTTTGGAATGATAATGAATGGCTCCCTTGAAAAAAGTCATCTCACCACAGAGACACAGAGGGCACTGAGAAAAACTTAAGTTTTTCAGTAGACTTTAAACGTGTTTTAATTTTTCTCTGCGACTTGGCGTCTCTGCGTTAAAATTAGCCTTTTCTTAGGAGATTTATGTTTGCTCTTTGGTCGTTACTCGCCCAATTGGGCCAGGATTTCCTGCGCCTGCTGTGCCCACACGGCGGGCGGGTCGGTATCCAGAAAACGTTGCAGCGTAGCTTGGGCCTGGGGGACATCCCCGGCCGTGGCGTAGGTGCGTCCCAGGGCAAAGAGCGCTTCGGGCATCTGAGGATTGTCCTCGACGACCTGTTCCAGCGTCTCAATGGCTTCCGGCAGCCGGTTTTGCAGCAGGTAGATGTTGCCTATCCCGACCAGCGCCTCCGGTTTGCCGGGGGTTAGAGCCAGAGCTGCTTCGAACTCGGCCTGAGCTTGCTGGAGCTTTTCCTCGTCGGGAGGTTGGATCTCTGTAGGTAACGACTGCACCAGGTAGGTAGCGCCTAGCTGGTAGTGCGTGTCCGAATCATTCGGATCGGCATCCAGCGCGCTCTTGAATTCCTCAATAGCGGTGTCCATGTCGCCGATTTGGTAGGCGAGAGCGCCCAGGTTGTGATGCACGGCAGCGGCACGGCTCTCATCTAATTGTAATGCCTGCCCGAAGGCTGCGCGTGCCTGCTCGTAGGATTCCAGGTTGAAGTAGGTAAGTCCCAAGAGGAAATACGCTTCCGCGTTTTGGTCATCATGTTTGACAAGCTGCTCCAATAGGTCGGCGGCAGCCGTGAAGTCCCCGGCGTCCATTTGGGCCTGGGCTTCGTCGAGGGTGGGGGGAGTCCCGCCACATCCTGCCACCAGGACTAACGCCAGGATCAGGTACAGGGTACAGGTCAGCCAGTGTTTTCTCATCGTCTCTCCTTAAACTTATCCTTGCTGTGGTTCTAATACAATGACCGTAGTTGCTTCGGGGATTTTGCCAGACGCTATTTTGAGAACTGCCTCTGTGGTGGTACTGCTGATCCCCATCTCTTTGAGGAAGCGGTCCACCGATGCGCGTTTGGCCTTAAGCCCCGGTGTGTGGTAATCCATGGGGATGATGATATTCGGTTCGATCAGACTGATCACTTCCGAGGCCATGGAGGGAGTCAGGCCTTTCTTTAACCCCACGGGGATGAGCAGCACGTTCACATTACCGATGGCCTCGATGCGCGACTGATTGAGCACGTGTCCCAGTTCGCCTAAGTGGCAGACCGAGAAGCCATTCATCTCGAAGATGTAGATGATATTCTCGCCGTGCAGCGCGCCTTTTTTCGCGTCGCGGTACGAATTGACGCCGGTGACGAAGAGGCCGCCGATTTCGTATTCCCCGGGGCTGGCGAGGGTGCGTTGTACTCCCCGGAAGCCTCGCCAGCGGACTTTGGCGGCATCCTCCAGCGGGGTGCTTAGAGATACGATCTCGGCCCGCGCGTGGGGTAAGGCGTAGCCGGTTTCGTCTTCGTCGAAGGGATCGGTGATGACCGCCGGATATCCGCGTTCGGTGATACGAAAGCATCCGAGGCCGTACCAGGTAATTTCCATTTATCGCTCCTAACCCGGACAAGCCGGAACCAAAAAGGAAATTCACCACAGAGGCACAGAGAA
>JAUWHU010000278.1 GCA_030605705.1 Thermoflexia bacterium
CGCTGGTCTATCGGGACAATCTCTTCTTTGACCAGCCCTTCATTGACGATTTTATCAGCCGGGCACAACACTCCGGCAAGGCTTGCCAGGTGGCCTTTGAGCTCGACGACCCGGCCATCGTCCAACATTCCCTGTCCCTCCAGCGGGGCATCCGCCGTCGTGGCAACTACTATGTGGCCGATCTGTGGTACTATCCTTACGGTGTAGACCCCGTCGTGCGCCCGTTGGTGGTGCACACGGATCCTTGTGAGGCAGGCTACTATCACGTTCCCACACACATGTCCAACGTTTACGGCGATTTGACTTACCAGCTGGCCACCAAGGCATTCCTCTCCATAGAGCACTGGATGCACCTGCTCCACGCCAACGTCACTTTTGGCATTTTCGCCATCGGAGCGCGGTTTGAACGATCGCTCGAACACGACATCGGCATGAACCTGAAGATGCTCTGGCAGGGGATGTTGGAGCGCAAGCAGGTGCTGACCTCCTCCGAGATGGTCAAGGTGGGGAAGAACTGCGTCATTGATCCCACGGCCGTGATTCAAGGCCCGACTTTTATCGGTGACAACGTGACCATCGGAGCGGGAACGGTGATAGGAAACTGCATCATTGGGAATAATGCGAACATCTCCCAGGGATGCCAGTTGATGCTCAGTGTGGTGGGAGATGGTACTTTTTTGCCGTTTCACGCCGCGCTCTTTGAGACGGTGCTGATGGAAGACTGCATGGTGGCACAGAATACCTGTCTCCAGATGTGCGTGGTGGGGCGGGGAAGTTTCATCGGCGCGGCAAATACCTTCACCGATTTTAACTTGGTGCCCGGTAAAAACATCCGCGCTCATTTCGCCGGACGATTGGAGGATACCGGGATGCCGGTGCTGGGAGGGGCAGTGGGGCACAATGTCCGCATCGGATCGGGCATGATCATCTTTCCCGCCCGGATGATTGAGTCCGATGTGGTGCTGGTAGCCTCGCCGGAGCGGCGGATAATTACCAGGAACGTCTACTACGAAGATAGCGATCATCTCAAGTGGCCCAACGGGGAAAAACTCCATCCGCGACTTTATCCCAGGAACTCACATTAAAATAATCTGGCTATATGGATTCATTCGCGTTCATCATTCATCCCCTTGACCCTAAGCGTGACGTGACCCGGAAATACCCGCTGTTGGGCAAGGTGCTGCCTGAGCCGGCGATCCACTTCTTCTCGCGTTTCTGGCCGCCGCTGCGACTCTCGCACATCACCGGCGCGCGCTCCGAGGCGACGGGAAAGGAGATCGAGGGGTGGCTGATCGCCGTACCTTACACGGTACAGCGGATGCTCGCGCTTCCGCCACGGGAGGTTTACCGGAAGATCGTGGCGGCGGGTCATCTGGCGGAGCAGCTGGGCGCTAAGATTTTGGGTCTGGGCGCTTACACCTCTATCGTGGGCGATGGGGGAGTGACGATTGCGCGGGAGCTGGCTATCCCCGTCACCTCTGGCGATAGCTACACGGCAGCGGTGGCCGTCCGCGCGACGCGGGAAGCTGCCCGCTTGATGGATATTGAGCTCGCGCAAGCGACGGTGGCTGTCGTGGGAGCCACCGGGGCGATTGGTGGAGTCGTGGCGCAGCAGCTGGCGCTCACTGCCGGGCGGATGCTGCTTATCGGGCGGCGCCGCGCGCGTTTGGAGGCGGCGGGGCGGCAAGTCCGGGCCGTGGCGGGCGGCGATGTACTGCTCTCCACCGAGGTGGGTGACATCCGTGAGGCAGAGGTAGTGATCACCGTCACGAGCGCCGGGGGAAATCTGGTGCGCCCGGAATATCTGCGGTGCGGCGCGGTAGTCTGTGACGTTTCGCGGCCCCGCGATGTCTCCCGGCAGGTCGCTCAGGCGCGTGACGATGTCTTGATCTTCGATGGCGGCCTGGTCCGGGTGCCGGGCGTGGTGGATTTTGGCTTTGATTACGGCCCACCACCGGAGCTGACCTTCGGGTGTGTGGCTGAAACGATGGCGCTGACTTTTGAGGGGTACTTTGAGGATTTTTCGCTGGGCAAGAACCTGCAACTGGCGCAAGTGGAGATGATAGATGCCTGGGCGACTAAGCATGGCTTCCGACTGGCCGCGTTGCGCAGCTTCGAGCACGAATTGGACGAGCAGGTGATTCAACAGCTCAAAACCCGGGCGTATGGATAAAGATTCGACGGAGACAGGGCATTCCGTTGGCAGGAGGTAAACAATGAGTGAAGGGCGCATCTTAGTCGTAGAGGACGATTTCGATATTTCCAATATGTTGTTGCTGTACTTCAAGTCACTGGGCTATGAAGTGTACCACGCCCCACGGGGCGGGGACGCTTTGGAGATGACCCGGCAGAAGCTGCCCAACGTCATTGTCCTGGACATCATGTTGCCCGATATTGACGGCTACGAAGTTTGCCGGCAGTTGCGAACCAACCTTCGCACCAGCCACATCCCTATCCTTTTCTTGACGCAGAAAGACGAGCGCAGTGACAAAATCCACGGGTTGGAGCTGGGGGCGGATGATTATATCACCAAGCCCTTTGATGTGGAGGAGCTGCGGTTACGGGTACGCAACACCATCAAGCGGGCCGAAATAGAGAGCCTGACCAGCCCTACCACCGGCCTTCCCAGTGGTCGCCTCATCGAGCAGCAGCTGCGTCAGCTGTTGCACTGCAAGGATTGGGGGCTGCTCTACATGGGCATCCGGGGACTGGATTCCTTTAACGATGTTTATGGCTTCGTGGCCGGTGAGGAGGTCTTGCGTTTCACCGGCATGCTCATGAACGAGGTGATTGAGGAACTGGGAACCGCCGAGGATTTCATTGGGCACATTGGCGGCGATGACTTTATCATCATCACGCAGCGAGGACTGGTCGAGCTGCTCAAGACAGAGCTGGACAAGCGCTTCAATGAAAATGTGGGAACACATTACGACTTTATGACCCGTATGCAAGGATACCTGATCACCAAAGACGACGCTGGCAACGAGACCCAAGTTCCCTTGATGACCCTCAATATCGGGGTATTGACCGAGGACGAGGGGCCTTTCACCGACATTCGGGAGGTCACCGAATCTGCGGCCGATGCGCGGCGGCGTGCCCGGAAGGCATAAACTACACGCGGAGAGTGTTGAAATACTCTGATGAAGGTTAATCTCACATCCTGGCGCACCGAGGGAGCACTGACCCTCGGGAGTGGAGCAGTGGCCCTGGCGATGTTGTACCTGGGCTGGGGCGGTCCCTTGGGACTGTGCCTGCTCCTGCTTCCCGTCCTGCTGGCGGCCTGGCGCTGGGGCTGGCGGGGAGGCGTGGCGTCAGCCCTGACCCTCCTCGCGGCAGCGCTACCGGCGCTCGCTTTGAGTGGTGACGCGCACCAGGCACAGCTGTGGACCAGCATCAATCTGGCCGTGCTGCTCTTGGCCGCCGGGGCGGCTATGGGAAGTTGGATGGAGGGACGGCGAGAACGCGCGCGGCGCACCGCTGAGATGGAAGCTCTGGGGGAGCGGTTAGCAGCTGCCGGAGATACGTGGACTGTGTGGCGCGAGTCCCTGGAGGAGCTGGTGCGCATCTGTCACGCCGATGGCGGCGCTTGGATCTGGGAGCAACCAACAGACGAGTTCTGGGCCACGGGGAAGCCTGTGCTGGAGGCAGCCGCGTGGCGGCGTTTGGTCGGGGCTGCTGCATTGCACAGCTCTCCCCTGCGCCGCGACCCGTTGTTGCAAACCCTCCAACTGCGCGACGCCATCCGGCTGCCGGTCACCGTGGAATCCTGGGTGGGACAGCTGGCCCTGGTGCGCCGCCGGGCACGTTTCTCAACGGGAGAGAAGGAGCTGGCCCGCTCGTTACTGACGTTGGTACAGCAAGCGGCACTGGGGCAGGCCCGTTACGCGCGGGCCGATAAAGTGCTGGTGCGCCAGCTGCGGGAGTTGGAGATGCTGCAGCGTCTCGACCGGCTGGTGAACGAGAGTCTCGACCTGGACGAGACTTTGCAGGCTGTGTTGGAGGCGTTGGCCGAGCTGGTTCCCTACGATGTCGCCGAAATTACTTATTGGGACGAGGAACAGGAACTTCTGGTCAGAGGCGCGCTCTTGGGAAACGCACGAGCCAGGGCGATGTTGGAGCAGATTGAGGGGAAGTACCGTCTTGAGGAGGGGTTGAGTGGCTGGTTAGCCCAGCACCGCCAGCCCTTGTTGGTGCCCGACCTGCGCGAGTCAGCGGAGATACGCCCGAAAGTAGCGACCGACATACAGCTGCGCTCGTATCTGGGGTTGCCCTTGCTCACCCGTGGTGAGCTGGTCGGTACGTTGGAGGTCTCCGCCTTTGAGCCGGGGCATTTCTCTGCTCACGACCTGGAATTGCTCCAGGGTTTGGGGGCGCAGGCGGCTCTGGCCATTGAGAAAGCGCGTCTGTATAGCACGATGCAGCAGCGCGTGCAGATGTTAGAGCAGTTGGGAGACATTGCGCGGGCAACCGGACGCGCCGGTGATTTGTCCACGCTCTTTTCAGAAATCGTGACGCGGGTGTCCGATATCTTGGACGTGGAGGTCGTGGGGGTCCTGCTCTACGATTCTGAGCACCGGTTATTGGTGGCACGGGCGCCCTTCTTGGGTGTGCCTGACCTCTGGCTGCAAAACTACGTCATCTCATTTGCTGAAGACAGCTCGCACACCGAGGCCCTCCGGCAGGCGCCCTATTGGCTCATTGAGGATGCGCAGAGCGATCCCCACATTGAGGCGCTGGGACTGCTCCCCCTCGCGCTGGCGATAGGTATTCGGCAGACGTTGTTCGTGCCTCTCCAGGCTGGCGGGGAGCGTATCGGCCTGGTGCAGGTAGCCAATCCCAGGAGCGGGCGGCGTTTCGCAGAGGCCGACGTGCAGCTGTTGCGGATGCTCACCTCCCAACTGTCCGGGATGGTACGAATTTCTCAGCTCCTGGAGCGGATGGAGATAAGGACGCAGCAGATGACCTCGCTGGTCTCCGTGGCTTCCGCCATCGGCTCCTCCCTGGACCTGGATGCCGTCCTCGCGGAGATTGTGCGGGCAGTCGCCCAGGTGTTGAAGTGCGAGCGCACGGCGATCTTTGTGCTGGATGCCCTGCACAACACTCTGAATCTGGCCGCCGCCGTCGGCGTCTCCGAAAAATATCGGGAGCTCTTCCAGGCCGCCCCGGTGGAATTGGGAGGACACACACACGCGGTAGCCGCCAATGAGATCGTGGTCGTTGAGGACATGCTTTCGCAGACCAGATTTAAGACGTCGCCGCTGACCAGCGAGGAAGGCTTACGGGCCTTCGTGGATTTACCGCTGTGCCGGGATGAAAAGCCGCTGGGGATGCTCACTGTCCAATTTCTGGAAGCCCATCGCTTTACCGAAGACGAGCTGAATCTCCTGACCGTCCTGGCAGAACAGGCCGCCGTCGCTATTGAGAACGCGCGCCTCTATGGCAAAACCGATGAGGAATTACGTCACCGTGTCAGGTCGTTGGAATCTCTGCAACAGGTGACGCGGGAGATCCTCAGCACGCTGGATTTGGATCACATCCTGCAGCTGGTGCTGCAGGAGGCCCTCCGCTTCGGAGAGGCCACCGCGGGAAGCGTTCTGCTTTGGGATGGTGTGTCATTGAAGATGCAGGCCGCTCAAGGCTACGACGAAGCGGCCTTGGCCCGGTTGCGGGAGCATTTGACCCATGCTGAGAACCTCGACTTGCTCGAGTCGCTGACCCAGCAGCCGGACCCCCTCTATTTCCCCGATCTGTTGGAGCAGCCAGAGGCGGCGTTGACTTTCTTGGAAGCGCGTTCCTTATTGCTCGCTCCTATCTTCTACGAGGGAGAGCTGGCGGCGGTGCTCCTGCTGCAAAGCGTGGAACCACAGGCTTTCCCGCCGGCGGCGCGGGAGTTCGCCGCTGGCCTGGCGATGCAAACGGCGATCGCGGTGGGAAACGCCAGGAGTTACGAGGAGCAGCTGGCGCGGGGCGAACTGATGTACCAGCGCTTCGAGCAGATACGGTTGCTGTTGGAAGTCACCCGCACGATGCGTTCAGATCGGCCCCTGGAGGATACGCTGCTGGACATGGCTTACGCCACGCAGGAAGCCATCGGTTACAAGACCGTCCTGATCAGCGTGCTGGAGGGCCAGCTGACCCGGCGAGTGGCCGGCGCCGGAATCCCTCTGATAGACCTGGAGGAGATGAAGAAGGAGCGCACACCGTGGACACTGATCTCCTCACTCCTGCAAGAGCGTTTCCGTATTGGTCAATGTTATTATATCCCGGCTGAACATCAGGATCTCTGGCGCGGTGAGCTGACCGTCTTTGAGCCTGAAAAAGGAGGGGCCGAGCGCGTGCCGGGGATGTGGCATCCTCATGACATCCTCCTGGCCCCCTTATACAACCCGCGCGGCGAGGTGTTGGGATATATGTCGGTGGATGCCCCTCACGATGGCCGGGCGCCCACCCGCGCTTCGTTAGAAGTCCTGGAACTCTTTGCGGCGCAGATCGCGCTGGCGGTGGAGAATCATCGTCTGGTGGAAAGCCTGCAACTGCAGTTGAACACGGTCTCGTTGTTCAACGAATTGAACCGCTCCATCACCGCTAAATTAGACCTCCCCCTGGTGCTGAACACGGTGGTGCAGTCCGTCACCAACTTGCTGAACTACGACTACGCCACGATTTTCCTACAGGAGCGGGAGAGCAAGCAATTCACCCCACGTGCTTCTTCCGGCTACGATCTGGAGCTGGCGCAGAGCCTCTCCTCTGCGTCGGATGAGGGATTGATCGGGGCCGTGGTGCAGACGGGAATGCCGTTGGTGCTCGATGATCTGCAGGCGGACCCGCGTTACAAGCCGGTGGATGTCCCGCTGGGGTCATCCCTGATGGTGCCGTTGATGGCGGAAGGGCGCACGGTCGGCGTCTTGACCGCGGATCGCAAGGCGCGCGGAGATTTCTCCCCTACTGAGGTCGCTACGTTGATGGCCTTAGCCGACCAGGTCTCGGTGGCTGTGGAGAATGCCCGGCTCTTCGAGGAGGTCAGAGATCTTTCTGAGTACCTGGAGCAGCGCGTTGAGGAACGTACCGCGGAATTGGGCGAGGCACTGGGCAGTCTGCGTATAGAGCGGGATCGCGCCGGCTTGCTGTATCGCATCGCCTCGGAGCTGGTCGCCAGTTTGGATATTGATCGGGTGTTGCACCAGGCGCTTGCCATCTTGAGCGACGCGGTGCATGCGACGCGTGGCTCCATCCTGTTGTTGGATAGCAACACGGGCCATCTGTATTACCGGGCGGCCATCGGCAGCTCCAGAGATGCCCTGCCGCCGGGTGGGATACGCTCCACCCTGAACCGCGACACTGGCCTGATCGGCTGGGTACTGAAAAAACGGCAGTCGGCCAACATTCCCGACGTGCGGCAGGACGAGCGCTGGTTGCTCCGCGAAGAAGATACCACACGCGCGCTCCTGGCCGTGCCGATTTTGGCGGCCAGCGGTGAGTCGTTGGGGGCGATTTTCCTCCACGCGGATGCGGAGAGCGCTTTTGATGAGAACGACCAGCGGCTGGTAGAAGCGGCTGCTGTGCAGGTGGGGAACGCGCTCAACAACGCGGAACTTTACCGGCTCATCCGCGAACAGACAGAACGGCTGGGGACGATGCTCCGCACTCAACAGGTTGAAGCGGTGAAAAACCAGGCCATTCTGGAAGGAATTGCTGACGGCGTCATGGTGGCGGACGCCGAAGGGCAGGTAATCCTCTTCAACGCCGCCGCCGAGCAGATACTCTCCGTGACTCGCGAGCAGGCAATCGGACGTCACCTGGACGAGATGTTGGGGTTGTATGGACTGCAGGCGCGGGACTGGCTGCAGCAGGTACGGCAGTGGCAGAAAACCCCAGAATCTTACGCCAGCGGCAAGTTCCTGGCGGAGAGACTGAATCTGGAGCAGCGGGTGGTCAGCGTGCATCTCTCGCCGGTGGTCTCTCAGGCCCACGAATTTTTGGGGATAGTTTCCGTCTTCCGCGATGTCACCGCCGAGGTAGAAGCAGAGCGCGCGAAGAGCGACTTCGTCTCCACCGTTTCCCATGAGCTGCGCACTCCCATGACGGCGGTCAAAGGGTACGTGGATCTCCTGTTGATGGGGACGACGGGGCAGCTGAACGAGATGCAGATCCACTTCTTGAATGTCGTCAAGGCGAATTCCGACCGTCTTACCTCGTTGGTGAATGATCTGTTGGATATTTCTCGCATTGAGACGGGCAAGATCGTGCTGGACTTGCAGCCGGTGGATATGAAAGATATCATCGAGCAGGTGGTGCTGACGATGATCCCCAAAGCCGAGGAGAAAGGATTGCACATTGATTACGTGCTTCCCCCGGGCCTGCCCCAGGCTTACGGCGACCCGGCCCGGCTCACGCAAATTCTCACCAACCTGGTGGGCAATGCCTACAAATACACGCCGGCCGGCGGCGAGGTCTCAATCCATGCCTACGTCGTCAATGGGGTGTTCCATGTGGCTGTGGCCGACACCGGCATCGGGGTTTCCCCGGAGGATCAGAGAAAGATCTTCGAGCGCTTCTACCGTGTAGATGACCCGTTGGTGCAGGACGTGGCCGGGACGGGGCTGGGGCTGGCGATCACCCTCTCGCTCATCCATGAGCTGGGTGGCAATATCTTGGCGGAGAGCGAGCTGGGTGAAGGCAGCATTTTCACCTTCACCATCCCGCTGGCCGAGGGTGAATCCACGGAGCCTGTGGGCCGGCCACCGGAAGGCTTCGCCCTCGTATCGCCGCCGACGGTACTGATTGTGGAGGATGACCAGGAGATCGCGGACCTGCTCCGCATCACACTGGAAAAGGAAGGTTGCCGGGTTTTGCTTGCCAAATCCGGCGAGGAAGCCCTGCACATGGCGCGCGAACAGCACCCAGACCTGATCTCCCTGGACATCCGCCTGCCCGATCTGGACGGGTTTGATGTGCTGCAGCTGCTAAAACGCGGCTCCCAAACCGCCGATATTCCCGTGATGCTCATCTCGGTGGTACCTGACCTGGAACGCGGCTTGCAGATGGGGGCGGAGGCTTGTCTTCCCAAGCCGCTGGACATGGAACATTTGCTGGAGGTAGTAGACCGTATTCTGTCCGGCAAGGGGACGGTGCTGGTTGTGGAGGCTGATAAGCAAATCCTCGTCGTCTTGCGGGAAGCCCTGCGTATGCACGGTGTGCATGTGCGTACCACCGGCCGAGGGGAACGCGCCCTCCGTCTGGCTCACGAACTTTATCCTTCCCTGATCCTGTTGGACTTTGATCTGCCGGACATCTCCGGCGTTCGCGTGTTGGAAGAGCTGCGGCAGGACCGGCGCACGAAGAACGTCCCGGTGATTGTGATCAGCGATAGTGAAGACGCTGCTGCCGATGTTTCAGAAGAAGTAGCCGCTGCAGGTAGCTTGCGCTTCTTGACCAAGCCCTTCTCGGTGGAGGAACTTGCGGGCAAGATCTCCTACTTAGTCAATGGTGAAGATGAGTCCCCTGAAAAAACCAAGAACTCCACCACGGAGGCACGGAGAGCACAGAGATTTTAAACTTGACCTTGAAAAGATTAACTTTTTGACGTGTAAA
>JAUWHU010000093.1 GCA_030605705.1 Thermoflexia bacterium
AAATCCTGTCAATTTAGTTGCTTTATGCGGAGAACTGAACAGCCCTGGCGGTAGGAAGTACCTCGTGAATCACCCTTAATCCGCCGGACGCACCCAGAGTAACGGGACCAGCAACACCATCAGCCCGCCCAGACAAGCCAGCGCAGCCCCCACGTTTAGCCGATCAGCCAGGAAGCCGACCAGCGGCGCCAACACCGCCATCAACAAGGTGGTGAGCTGGGATTCCGCCGAGAGGCCGGAGGCCATCACCTTGTGGGAGATTCGGTTGCTGATAAAGGCGACATTCATGGGACGGCGGAGGTTGTGCAGCAGATACAACGCCAGGAAGATCAGGATGGAGAGCACGGCCAGATTCTGCCCGGAGGCCAGCCCGGCGATAAAGAGGAGGATCGCCCCCACCACGTAGGTCACGTTGAGGGCCTGGGCCAGGTTGGTGAAGCGCTTGCTGACGCTATCCGAGCTGCGGGAAGCGTAACTCGTCAGCAGGTAGATGATGAAGTACACGCCGCCGATCACGACCGCTGCCCGCCTGGTATCCTCCAGCGCCAGGAAGAGGGGCAGGGAGAGAGCAAAAGTTTTGAGGATGGGCTGGAGATAATCCTTGGATGCTTTGAAGAAAGAAGTAAAGCCCGCGCTGTTCAACAATGCCCGCAGCGCGTCGGGATTTGTGAACATCCGCCCGAAGCTCCGCAACGTCGCGCCCACCTGGGTCTTTAACGCGCCCCGCTGGAGACCGGCCAGCTCCCCGTCCAGCGACTTGGGGTAGGTCGCTAAGTTGATGAGGTCCAGCGCGTAGGGCAGGATAGAGGCGACGAAGATGTAGCGGTAGCTGCCGGAGTAAAAGACGAGCGCCGCCGCCAGCAGCGCGTTCAGCGCCGAGCCGAGTTGAGAGGCGGCCCGCGTCCGCCCGTAGTAAGCTACCTTCAAGTCCTGCAAATGATGGATGCGCAGGTGTTCCAGGATCAACGCCTTGTGGGTGCCGGTACGGAGAGCTTCCCCTATTGCGAAGATGACCATCGCCAGCCCGTAAACGTAGAAATTCGGGAAGAAGAAAAAGACGAGAAAGGAGAGGATGTAAGCGGAGAATGACAGGATCATGGATTTCCGGCGACCAAAAGCGTCGGCGTACACCCCGGCGGGGAGCTCCAGCAGGTTGGTTCCCAGGTCGCGGATGGAGTACAACACGCCGATCTGGAAGAAATTCAACCCACTTTCCAGGAAGAACAGTACCATGAACGGCTCGAAAAAGCGGAGGTTCTTCAAGAAGCCGTAGAGGGCGAAGCGGTAAAACATGCGATCTTTTTTCATTGATGCGCTCCTGTGAAACTGCTCGTCACAAAGTATAATCTCAGTCTTCAGGAAGAGCAAGTGACCGGTCCAGGCGCGCCCGCGCGGGGCTAAAGTCCCCGCGCTACGCAGCCACGCCCGATGAATCGGGCTTCAAAGCATAACTGGCGGCATTTTCGGTATCCTCTCAATAATCCCGAATCCCGGGCGTTGCGAGCCGGTCTTGCTCTTTTCTGCCACGAATTGGCAGACACTACCTGCCCACACTATGCATAATTTCACAACTGCTCCTACTGGCCCCCAACAATGAAACGACACCGGGTTATTTTCGGAGCAGTCGCTAAAACGCTGGGACGCTGAAACGCTAAGCTGCACCTGGTTACTAATCACCAGTCACTTTACTCGCCTTAATTCTGAAACGCACCCTGCGGATTTACTCACTTGCTTTTCCCGCGTGGATGTGCTATCCTTACGTTGTGGAATTCACGTGAGGAGACGGAGGGGCAACTATGCAGATCAAAGTGAAATTGTTCGCCAATTTACAGCGCTACGCACCGGAAGGGCAGCCGGTGGGGGTACCTTTCGTGGTCGAATTGCCGGAGAGCAGCACCATCGCGGACCTGGTCACACATTTGAACATCCCGCCGCGTGAGGTCAAGGTCGCTTTTGTGGATGGGCGCGCCCGCGCTCAGGTTTATCGCCTGAAATCCGGCGATGAGGTGGGCATCTTTCCACCGGTAGGAGGCGGATGATGAACGTCGAAGTATGGCTCTATGGTCCGCTGGCGCGTTACGGCGGCAGCGACGACAATATCGCGGCGCAGCTCGACGTCGAGCTGCCGGCGGGTAGCACGTTAGGGGAGCTGCTGGCGCAGCTGACGTTGCCCACCGAGGAGCGCGGTATCACCTTCATCAACGGCGACTTGAGCGCAATGCCCGGCTTGCAGCCCGATCTGGGGTACGTCCTTGCTGCCGGCGACCGCGTGGCTCTCTTTCACCAGAAAAGTATGTGGCCTTTCCAGTACCGGCACGATGTCGCCATGGTCTCGGAGATGCAGGTAGCCGTGGGGCAACGGGAGGATAAAGGCCGACGCTCCCGCTTTGACGAGGATTAGCCACTATAATTGACTCCCCTAAAAAAAGGCCATCTCACCACAGAGACACAGAGGACACGGAGAAGATGGAGAAAATTTGCTGTTTGGTTTAAGAAAATTACACTTTACACGTCAAAAGGTTAGTTTTTTTCAAGGTTAAGTTTAAAACCTCTGTGGTCTCTGTGTCCTCTGTGGTGAAATTCCTGGTTTTTTCAGTAGACTCATAATTGTTCCTGAATAAACGAAACCAGAAATTGGACACGGATTTGATTACACGGATATTTTTGTAAAAAACAAGGAAAAATCCGTGTTGCTCCGTGATATCCGTGTCCAAAAGCTTACCATTTCTATTGAGGAACAACTCTACTTTTCCGTCTCATCCGCTGCATGTCCTCCAGATCCACGTAACTGCGTAGCGTCCCCTCCGCGATGGCCCAAATCCGCGTGGCGAAGCGGCGAATGAAGTAGCGGTCGTGAACAACGGCGAGCACCGTCCCCTGAAAAGCCATCATTGCCCGCTCAAACTGCTCCCGGCTGGGGATATCCAGGTGGTTGATAGGCTCGTCGAGCAGCAAGAGATTGCACCCCGTCGCCACCAGGCGCGCCAGCACCAGCCGCGCCCGCTCGCCGTAGCTTAACGCGCCGATGGGCACGAAGACAGCGTCACCACTGAACAGAAAGTAATGCAGAAAGGAACGCGCCTCGGTCTCGGACAGCGCCGCGACGGCGCGTAGAGACTCAAAAGGGGTGCTGTCGGGATCAAGAGCTTCCTGTTCTTGAGCATAGTAGCCCACCCGCACGTTGGAACCTAAGCGCGCCCGGCCCGCCAGCGCTGGCAACTGTCCCATGATCACCCGTAGCAGCGTGGTCTTGCCCGCGCCATTCGGGCCGACCAGCGCGATACGCTCGCCGGCACCCAGCACCGCAT
>JAUWHU010000095.1 GCA_030605705.1 Thermoflexia bacterium
CGCCATCCAAATGGCCGTTAGCCAATTGATTGAGGGTCGCTGTGATATGATGATCACCGGCGGCGTGGACACCGACAACTCGCCGTTCACCTTTCTGTGCTTTAGCAAAACCCCGGCCTTCTCCAAACGCAACGAGAGCCGCCCCTTCGACGCGAACGCGGACGGCATGTTGGCCGGAGAGGGCATCGGCATGGTCATACTCAAGCGGCTGGAAGACGCCGAGCGCGACGGAGACTGCATCTACGCCGTGATTCGCGGCATCGGCTCCTCCAGCGACGGGCGCTACAAAAGCATCTACGCGCCGCGCCCGGAAGGACAGGCCCAGGCAATGCGCCGCGCCTACGCGGAAGCAGGCTGCGCGCCGGAGAGCGTCGGTCTCATCGAAGCCCACGGCACCGCCACCCCTGCCGGCGATCCCGCCGAGTTTGCGGGCTTGCGCGCCGTTTTCCACGCCAATGGACGTGGGCAACACATCGCGTTGGGAAGCGTCAAATCGCAAATTGGACACACCAAGGCCGCAGCCGGGGCCGCCGGGCTGATCAAAGCGACGCTGGCGCTGCATCACAAGATACTGCCTCCCACCATCAACGTTGAGCAGCCCAATCCCAAACTGGAGATCGAAAGTACGCCCTTCTACCTGAACACAGAAGCGCGCCCGTGGATGCGCCCGGCGGACGCAGCACCCCGTCGCGCGGGGGTGAGCGCCTTCGGCTTCGGCGGCACCAACTTCCACATCGTGCTGGAGGAGTACACCGCCGACCACACCACCGCCTACCGCTTGCACCCGGTCGCGCAACCGGTGCTCCTCTTTGCCGAGACGCCGGCGCAGTTGATCAACGCCTGCGAAACCACACTGGCTGCCCTCAACGGTGAGGCCGGCGCGGCAGCCTATGCTACCTTGACCGCCGACAGCAAAACGGCGGAAATTCCCACGAACGCAGCGCGGCTCGGCTTCGTCGCCGCTTCGCAGGAAGAAGCGACACAATTGCTCCAAAGCGCGCTCGGCATCCTCAAAAAACGGCCGGACGCGGAAACCTGGGAACATCCGCGCGGCATCTACTACCGTCAGACCGGCATCGAGTCCGCCGGCAAAGTCGTGGCGCTCTTCCCCGGACAAGGATCACAATACCTCAACATGGGCCGCGAGGCCGCGATGAACTTCCCACCGCTGCGCGAAACCTACGCCCAGATGGACGCGCGCTTCCGCGCGGCAGGCCAGCCAGCACTCTCCGAGGTCGTCTATCCCATCCCCGCCTTTGAGGATGAGACACGCGCTGTCCAATCCACCGCCTTGCGCGCCACCGATTACGCCCAGGCCGCCATCGGTGTGCTGAGCGCCGGCTTCTTCAAAATCCTGACGCAGGCCGGATTCGCGCCGGATTTCGCTGCCGGACACAGCTTTGGCGAACTCTCGGCGCTGTGGGCCGGCGGCGTGCTGAGCGACGAGGATTTCTTCACCCTGGTCAAAGCGCGCGGTCAGGCGATGGTACCGCCCGACGATCCAGATTTCAAGGATGCGGGTACCATGCTGGCGGTCAAGGGCGACCTGTCCGCCATCGAGCTGGCGGTAGCAGCGCTGGACGAGGTCATCATCGCCAACCAAAACTCCACCACGCAGGTCGTGCTGGCCGGGCCGACGCCCGCCATCAAGCACGCGGCGCAGGTGCTGGACGCGCAGGGTTTCACGGTGACACCGCTGTCCGTGTCCGCCGCCTTCCACACACCGCTGGTAGGGCACGCATCGAAACCATTCGCGGCAGCCGTACAGCCGGTAGATTTTCAACCGGCGCGCATCCCCGTCTACTCCAACACCACGGGCGATCCCTACCCGGTGGACATTGACGCCGCCAAAGAAATTCTCTCCCACCACATCCTGCACCCGGTCATCTTCAAAACGCAGATCGAGCACATCTACGAAGCCGGTGGGCGCATCTTCGTCGAAATCGGCCCGCGTCGCATCGTCACCAACCTGGTCAACGATATTTTGGAAGGCAAACCGCACGTCGCAGTCGCGCTGAACTCCAGCCGCGAGAAATCCAGCGACCGGCAGTTACGCGATGCGGTCGTGCAGTTGAGCGTGGCAGGCATTCCGCTGCCCAAATTCGATCCCTATGAGCTGACTCGCGGACTTGACGACAACTTGTAACCAGCAACTTGCAACTTGCAACTTGTAACTTGCAACTCTTAACCTGTAACTTTATTTTCAGAGGAGAGGAACCATGGCCCTTATTGTAAAATTGAACGGTAGTAATTACGTAAGCGATAAAACCAAAGCCGCGTTTGAGCAAGCACTGCAGGATGAGCACAAAATCGCGGTGCGCGGGAACGACGGGAGGAAAACAGTGAGCCGTGAACACTCAGCGGCTAGCCTTCAGCCGGCAGCCTTGAATCCTGCATCCGCGGTTCCACAACCCACACCCGTACGTCGTGAAGACTACAGCCACGTCCTCGCCAGCCTGGAGCGCGGCCTGACACAATCCCACGAACATCAGCAAATGACGATGCGCGTACACGAGCAGTACCTGGCCAATCAATCGGACTACGCCAACATCTTCTCCCAGTTGATGCAACAACAGGGCGCGATCTTCGCCGGTGGCAACACGAATCCGCAGCAAGCGGAGATCGCCGCGCAGGTGCTGGAGAGTCTCGCGCGCAGTATGACCCACTTCCACAACCTCCAGGGCGAGACGCTCAACGTCCACAAACAATTCTTGAGCCAGCAATCCGCCTACGCCCAGACCTACGTACAGGTTATCCAACAGCAACAGGAAGCGCTGCTCCACGGCAACGGCAATGGCAACGGGAAAGCCAGCTATCAGTCGTCAGTCATCAGCGTTCAGCCACCAGCCGTCAATTATCAGCCGTCAACGGTCAGTGTTCAACCACCGGTGATCAGCGTTCAGCCGTCAGGCGAGGCGCAGATCACGGCCACAGCGGAACCCGCTACAACAACCCTGGATACCGCCACATTGACCGACTCGCTGCTCGACATTGTCAGCGAGAAGACCGGCTATCCCGCCGAGATGCTGGAGCTGGAACTGGACATGGAGGCCGATCTCAGCATTGACTCCATCAAGCGCGTGGAAATCCTGGGCGCGCTGCAGGAGAAACATCCCGAACTCCCCACAATCGAAGCCGACGCCCTGACCGAACTGCGCACACTGGGCCAGATCATTGCCTTTATGGAGAGCGCCGAAAAAAAAGCGTAAAGCGGGAGCAGTCGCTCATCCCTGACATCCAGCGCAGCCCGGTGCGGCTGCGGATGTTGCCTGCCCCCGATGCTCTGGAGTGTACTTTGCCGGAGGGAACCGTTTGCCTCGTGACCGATGACGGCACAGAGACGCCCATCCGGCTGGCACAGGCGTTGACTGGCCGCGACTGGCGCGTCGTGCTGCTGCGCTTCCCACCCACGCTGGTGGGGACGCCGGTGCGCGACCTGCCGGACGGCGTCGGCTGCGTCACGCTCGACGACGTGTGCGAGACCACGCTGGCGGCGCAACTCGCCGCCGTGACCGCAGCCCACGGCCCCATCGGCGGCTTCATCCACCTGAACCCCGTGGGTAACGGCGAGATCTTCTCCGCGCGCGAGGAAACGCTGCTCAAGGCCGTCTTCTTCCTCGCCAAACACCTCAAGCCGGC
>JAUWHU010000398.1 GCA_030605705.1 Thermoflexia bacterium
GATTTCACGGATAAAAAACTGCTAAAAATCCGTATTTATCCGTGATATCCGTGTCCAAAAGCCTCCTACAAAACCTCGGAGGTCTGAATAATGCCAGGGCTAGGCGACAGCGCGTTCCCAGAGCGCGGCGGCCAGTTCTCGCGCCTGGGCGCTGATGGCCTCCTCGTCCAGCGTGAGGAGACGACGATCCTGCATGAGAATTTTCCCCGCACTGATGGTGGTGGTGATCATGGAGGCTTCATAGCCAAAGAGAAAATGCCACGGGAGATTCCCGGCCGTCAGCGGGGTAGGTGGATGGTAATCCACCAGGATGATGTCGGCCTGCGCGCCGGGGACCAGCTCCCCCAATATCTGCTCCGGCCAGAAGAGCCGGGCCAATTCGGCGTTCGCGGCATAGGCCAGGCGAAAGACCAGGTCGCCGGGCAGCGCGCGCGGGTCGCGTTGGGCCAGCTTGTGTACCAGGTAAGCGGTTTTCATCTCGGCGAACATGTTGTTGCTGAAGCCATCGTTGCCGAGCGCAACCTTGACGCCGCGCGCCAGCAGCTCCTCGATCTGCCCGGTACCCACGGCGTTATTCATGTTGGAGCGCGGCTGATGTGTCACCCACGTGCCCGTCTCTGCCAACACCTCCATCTCGCTCTCGTCCACGTGGACGGCGTGGGCGACGAGCGTGCGCGGCCCCAGGATGCCCGCAGCGTGGAGGCGGTGGATGACGCGCTGGCCTGACTTACGCAGGCTATCCTCCACGTCCTCGACACCCTCAGCGGCATGGATGTGGAAACCGCTTCCCGGCTCTCCGGCAGCGGCGACGGCGGCGGCCAACGTCGCGTCGCTCAGCGTCAGCGAGGCGTGTAGCCCAAAGCTGGCCCCCAGCTGCGGATGCGGGTTCTCCCTCAACCGGCGGAGGAAACGCGCGTTCTCGGCGATGCCGGCCCGCGCGCGTTCCGCGCCGTCGCGGTCGGTGACCTCGTAGCAGAGCGCAACCCGCAGCCCGGAGCGCACGACCTCCTCCGCGATGACGTCCAGTGAGCCGGCGATAGCGTTGGGACTGGCGTGGTGGTCAATGAGAGTGGTGGCGCCGTGCCGCACCGCGTCCGCCAGACAGACCTGCACGGAGGCCCGCACGTCCGCCGGCGTGAGTTGCTTATCTAACCGCCACCAAAGCCGCTCCAATATCTCGCCGAAGCGCGTGGCCGGCGGCCCAGGATAGGCCCATCCGCGCGCAAACGCGCCGTAGAAGTGGGTATGGGCGCACAACGCCGCCGGCAAGGCCAGCTGCCCGCCGGCGGCTAACCGTTCTTCGTCGGGATACTGAGAAACCAGGTCGAGCGTGGTACCCACCGCCGCGATTTTGTCGCCGTGGATGAGGAGCGCGCCATCTTCGATCAATTGGGGAGATTTTCCCAACGTGGCGACACGAGCGCGCGTGATGAGCATAACAACCTCCTGTGAAAGTTAAAAAAAGGCATCTCACCACAGACCGTAGGTGTGGGCAGACAGTGCCCACAAACAGAGAGCACAGAGATTTTAAACTTGACCTTGAAAAAATGGCTCTACGCAGATTTGTGGGGTAAAAACAGAGCTGTCCTTATTTTGAGCGCCCTTTTGGCCCCAAAGTGGGTCGCCAGCCTCGTTGCCGGGCGTATTTTTGGCTATCAAGTGGAGCAGAAGCTCGCCGTACCCCACTAATCTGTATAGACCCGAAAAAATTAACTTTTTGATGTGTAAAGTAGAATTTTCTTAAACCAAACATCGAATTTCCTCTGTGTCCTTTGTGTCTCTGTGGTTAGATGATCTTTCTTCAGCAGAGTTAGAGTATCTCCCGCCCCTGTTCCCGTCTTTCTTGCAGGTAAGCCTGGATTTCGGCGCCGTACAACAAAATATGGTAACTTAAATTGACCCAGACGATAGTGACCACCGCTACCCAGAACGAGCCGTAGACCAGGGGATAATTGAGCAATCCCGCCGTCAAAGCCAGAGCAAAAGCTTCGCGTACCAGCACCCACACCACACTAACCACCAACCCGATCCCAATGGAGAGACGCTTATGAACATCCGCCGCAGGAAAAAAACGAAAGACGATAAGGTTCAGCATGAAAACAATGGAGAGAGAAAGCAGCCGTTCCATCCATTGGGAAACGGGGAATTCCCAACCATTGATGATGGGGAACCAGTGCGGTAGCAGCTGCCACAAGGTGCGGGTGAGAAAAGCAAAGAGTACCCAGACCGTCACGCCGAACAGTGAGAGCACACCCAGTAAGCGCTGCTCCCAGAAAGTGCGCCCGCCGTCGCGCTCCCACACCACATTGATGGCGGTCTCCAGCACAGTAAACATCCCGGAGGCCGACCACAAAGCCACCAGGCCAGACATCACCCCCATCGTACCGCGATAATGCACCAGACTTTCGATGTTGATGCGGATGGTATCGGCGGCTGTGGGCAGGAGGGCGGTCAGACTACCCAGGATGACTGCCTCCACTTCCCCGGCATTTATGAAGAGGCTCCCCACCGAAAGAACGAAAAAAAGGAGAGGTATCACGGACAACAGAGTGTAGTAGGTCAATGCGGCGGCGTAGGAAGTGATGTGGTGACGGGCGGCGCGACTCAACACTTCCAAAACGAGGACTACGGCCGGTCTCTGTCTCAGTTTCTGAATAAAAGGCATTGACAGCATCGCATTTACCACAGCTATCGAAAACGTGCATCTTGGGCCAACGTCCGGCGCAACCCCTCCGCTAAGGAGACGCGCGGCTGGTAGTTTAGCAAATGCTTCGCTAACGTCAAATCCGCGCACAGGTGCAAAAGGCCGCCCGTTTGAACCGGGCTATAAATGACATTGCTCTCGGAGCCGGTGACGTCGAGGATCAGGCGCACCAAATCGTTGATGGACGTTTCGATACCGCTGCCGACGTTGATAATTTGGTGACCGTGAGCTTCCACGCGGGAGGCGGCGATAAATGCCGCGACCACGTCATCCACGTAGATGAAATCTCGCGTTTGGGCGCCATCGCCGAAGACAACTAACGATCCCCCCCCAATCGCCTGTCGTAGACAGCCCGGCACAACCGATGCGTGGGATGGCGGCAAAGATTGATCCGGGCCATAGGCGTTGAAAATACGCAAGGCCACTGTAGAGATGCCACAGAAATCGCCGATGACATTCATGTAATGTTCGGCTGCCAGCTTGCTCACGGCGTAGGGGGATTGCGGGTGAGGGTGGGCGCCCTCCGGGACGGGCTGCTGGGACTGCTCGCCGTAGATCGCGCCCGATGAGGCGAGGATCAACCGAGAGACGCCCACATCACGCATAGCCTCCAACAGCGCTACCGTGCCGCCCACGTTGACCTCGTTGTACTCGCGGGGATAGAGGTTGGATTCCGCAACCAGGATACGCGCCGCCAGGTGATAGACACAATCCACGCCCTGCAACAACGTCCACAGCTTAGGGCGATCCAGAACCGAGCCACGGTGGAACAGCACACGCCGATTCAAGCGCGCCGGATCGCCGGCGCTCAAATCGTCCAAGACCAACACCTCGTGCCCTTGCTTCACAAAAGCATTGGCCAGGGCGCTCCCCAGGAAACCCGCCCCCCCGGTGATCAAAATACGCACAATGTTCTCCTCTCTCCCCAACCAATGGCAAATGTGCAAATGGCGAATGGCGAATAGTGACTGGTGAATGGTGATTGGTGAATAGTGAATGGCAGACCATGACTCTCGCGGATGCACAGGACAACGTAAATATGGCGACGCCGCGTTAGAGACTTTCGTGGCCGTTCTTGATCCCCGAGGCCGCTCCTTTATTTTAGCACACCTCGGAAAATTGACACGGTGACTGGGACAGCGTCCCAGCGTTTCAGCGGCATAGCGTCATAGCGTTTCAGCGGCATAGCGTTTCAGCGTCTCAGCGTCTCAGCGTCTCACTGCCCCTTTGTCATTTGCTCATTTGTCCTTCTCTTCCTTTGTCATTTTCTTTACTTGCTCCCCGCCGATTTCAGGCTATCATTGAGTTCTGATCGGCAAGAAAGGTTTTTCTGTCATTTGCAATTTGCCATTTGCCATTTGCACATTTGCTACTATGGGAAGAGAAAACATCCTCAAAGAGACATTAGCGCCACCGGAACGGGCTTTCCTGGTGGGCGTGGCGTGGAAAAGCACCCCCTCCGGCAAGTTCGTGCCGGATGCCTGGCCCGTGGAAGAATCGCTGGCAGAGTTGGAGCGACTCGCGGACACCGCCGGACTGGAGGTATTGGGCCAGTCAACGCAAAGCCTGGAACGCCCCCATCCCGCCACCTTCGTAGGGAAAGGCAAAGCCCAGGAGATCGCCGACACGCTGCGGATGTCAGGCGCGGACGTGGTCATCTTCGACGATGAGCTGAGTCCCCGCCACCAACGGGAGCTGGAAGAGATCTTCGGCGATCAGGTCAAGGTGCTGGACCGTACCGGGCTGATCTTAGACATTTTCGCCCAACACGCCAACACGCGAGAGGGCGCGCTCCAGGTGGAGCTGGCGCAGTACAAATACCGCCTTCCGCGCCTGACCCAGGCCTGGACGCAGCAGGCGTTGACGCGACAGGCCGGCGGACGGGCCGGCGGTTCGACGGGCGGAGTCGGCTTGCGCGGCCCCGGTGAGACCCGCCTGGAGCTGGATCGCCGCCGCATCCGCCACCGCATTGCCCGGATCAAGCAAGAGCTGGAAGACGTGCGTTCCCATCGTGCCCGGCACCGGGTGCAACGACGGCGCAGTGGGTTGCCGACGGTGGCGCTGGTGGGCTACACCAACGCCGGCAAGTCCACCCTACTCAACACGCTTAGCGGCTCGAATGTCTACGTCGCCGACCAGCTCTTCGCCACTCTCGATCCCACCACGCGCCGCGTGGAGCTGCCCGGCGGAACCATCGTTTTGATGACCGACACCATCGGCTTCATCCAAAAGCTGCCCACTCAGCTGATAGCGGCTTTCCGCGCTACGTTGGAAGAGGTTGTCGAGGCGGATTTACTGCTG
>JAUWHU010000105.1 GCA_030605705.1 Thermoflexia bacterium
GTGGCCGGAGATGGCGTATGGCCCGCTGGCCCCCCGGTCGTGGACGAAGACGTCATACATATCATTGGTGTCGCCACTCACCAGGTTGCTGGCGATGGAGTCGAACGTCACGTAGCGCCCGTCGGCCGAGATGGAAGGTGACGAGGACCAACTATCCCCCTCGCTACCGTAGGAGGCGACGGAGACGCGGGTGATCTCCCCTGTCTGCCGATCGTGGACGAAGATTGTCCCACCAACCATTGGTGTCGCCGCCGACTAAGTTGCTGGCGCCGGAGTAGAAAGCCACATGGTAGCCATCGGCCGAGATGGAGGGTGAGTAGGAACCACCATTCCCCTGCCCCCCGTCGGAGGCGACGGAGACGCGGGTGGTGGTACCGGTGGAGAGGGACGTCAGCGAGTCTTGAACCACTGACAACACTGCAGGCGCGCTGAAATCAGTGAAATAAGTTCCACTGTCGCTCAGTCTGTTTAGTGATTCAACGGTGCGGGTGGTCGGGGCAGCAGCTAAGGCCGGCTCTCTCACGGGCGCGCCCGCTGTCGCCGGGCCGGGCGCCAACGTCAACACCAATAGTGCGGCTATCGTCAAATCCAATACTTTTGTACGTGTCAACATTTTCTACCTCCTCCTCGTGTCTTGCTAATCGTTCTCTCGATCCCATTATGCCACCTGGTACCGCTCACTTCGAACACTCGCCACGGATGATTACCAACAAATTCAAGCCAGCCCTCCGCGGTCATCCTCCGATGCACAGCCACCGCCTGGATAACAGCCCTCCAAACGCCAAAGCGCCCCGGCGGAAGGACCCAAAGGCCACCCACCGGGGCGCTCGCGGCAGCGAAGAAATGTTATGTTGAGAGACTCCGGGGGCGCCATACGCTTATCGCGTCCCCCACATTGAAAACAGCTCAAGTGTTATCCGTGCATCACAACTTCTTGCCGCGCGCAAGGGAGTATCTCAGATGGAGAAACACACAATGTCCATTTGCGATCACCTGGCGCGCTCAACTCGGTTGCAAGCACGCATCCTTGTACTTCTAATTCTATCGTTTTTTGCCCGTCATGTCAATAGTCCCCGTCTCTCCGGCCACAACTTCGCGGCATAGAAATACCCGGTCTCTGTCGAGAGGCCGGGTATTTGTTTGGGGTCAGTGGTTGCGCAGGACGAGGGGGAGGTACACCCGGTGCGTGGGCCCAAACAAGCCAAACCTGCTCAGGTGGCAGATAGGCATGCTTAGCACGTTGTTGACCACGTCACGGGTGTAAGATGACGCCGGATCGCACGTCTCCGCCGCATCCCGCCATTCGCTGCCCGTCCACCACCACAGGGCCAGTTGGCTCTCGTCGCTGACCAGATGCACGTCCTGATCACTGTAGTGGATGGTGACCATCGCCGGAGCGCCGAAGACAAAACCAGGCTGCCGGTCGCCGTTGCGGAACGCTTCTATCTCAAAGGCGTGCCCGGCAAGGACAAAGTTTGCCCCGCCCTGGGCCAGCGTTGGGGTCAGGACAATTGTAGTCGTCCCAGTCACCGCGCCAGCGGGGAAGTCCAGCGTGGTGGGTAGCCCCTGCGTGTCGGTATAGGTCAGGCGGGTCGCCTCACGAGGGAAGAGGCGCGTAGAGACAGGCCCGGGCAGGATGGTGAAGTCCTGCTCCCTAGCGTCCGGTGGGAGTGTGACGCTGCGGGTGGCAGGCCAGAAGGCATAACCGGATAGCGCGGGGTTGAGAGTGTAGGTACCCGAGAGAAGATCGGTGATGGTGTAGAGGCCAGCGGCATCGGTCACCCCACTGTGGGCGGGTCCGGCCCAAACCGGGACGCCCGCAAAGGCGTTGCCGTTCGCGTCATGCACCCGGCCGGAGACGGAGTATGTCGCCTGGGGCGCGGACTGCACCTGCGGATCCGCATCCTGAGTTGCACTTGCAGTAAACGTTCGCCCCCATTGATCGGCCAGAGAAACGCCGTGCAGGTCCAGGTGGGTTTTGCTGGTTGGCGCGAGGGGCAGGAAGATGATGCGAGCCACCGCGCCTTCCGCGATGCCGTCCGTCGCCCCCAGGCGCACAATGGCCGTGCCCGTTATCTTCCCCTGGGCGTTGATCGCCGTCAGCAATCCCTTGACCGTCCAGGTGCCATAAGGCCCCTCAAAATCCGGCGCGCCCGTGACGTCGAGCACCTGGAGGTAGTTCCTGTTAAAGTCCAGGTCAAATTCCAGTCCGTACACCGGCCGCTCGTCCATCCCAGCGACAGTGACGTCCACTGCAAAGGGTATACCCACGTGGGCCGGGGCAGCGCTCGGGAAGGTAAGGCTGACCACGCGGGACGCCGTTGCCAGCGGAGCCATGGTTTCCCTCGGTGGATTTGCCATCCCCACGCCATACATACTGACGACGTCGGCGTAGTAGGCCAGTGATTTGATGATTTCCACATCATTTCCGGAGAGCCGCCATATAATGCACTGATAGTCCGCTCCCGCACCCGACCCGGAACCGGTCAGTGACGCCACGGAGACTGGAGGATGCCAGGGGCTCCAGTGACTGGTGGCTGCGCTGGAGGTGTACTGCCCCACCCGCAGGAAGATGCGCACAGCGGTCGTGCTCCAGTCTGGCGTCTGGGTCTCGATCAGATAGGGCCGCCAGGTGGGAGTCTCGTAAGAACTCGCCGCGTACCATTGTTGACTATCTGACCAGAGGGTGGCTTGAACATTGCCTACGCTATCCACCGTGACCAGGTCCACCCGGTCCACCCGCAGGGCCGTGCGATCAACATTCTCAGCGCCAGCATGGTACCTCCCGCTCGACACATCGTAGGAATAGAGGGCCTTGTTGGTCAGATCAATACTGAGATTCTCGACCGTTTTGGTGCTGCCTGCCTCGCTGTAGTTCAGGCCCAGGGAATAATGGTACATCCCCCATCCGACGTCTACTTCGTACGACTTGAAGTAGTTCTTAAGTTTCGCGATCTTGGACTGGATGAACAGTCCTACGGAGAGATCATCGTCATTCACTTTGTTCCAGGTTTCCTTCTGTTCCCAGGAGACCACGTCGCTGCTCGTCGTCAACCCAGCTGCGGTCTTTGTCCAATGCAGCGTGAAATTCTCGACGTATGGCACGCCGGCCTGGAGGTAGAACGGGGCGCCGGTATACGAATCGCACAAAGTGGCCTCCGCAGTGACGCGATACTGGCCGCTCCCAACGGGGTCCACCTCAAGCACGTAGTGGCCATCGGTGTCTGTGGTGGCCTCCGCCACCGCGGTATCACCGCTCTTCAGTTTCACGCTCACGCCCCCAAAGGGCCGGCCCACGTCGTTCGTCACCGTGCCGCGCACGGTTCCCTTCGTCGTCGGTGGCATATGAATTGCGGGCGTCGCCGTCTCTCCCGTCTGGACAGATACACTGCTGGCGGTAGGCTCGTTGCCCTCGTGCTGCGTTTCCAGGCTGTGGCTGCCGCTCACGACTTTGGTAAAGGTGAACTCGCCGCTGGCGTCGGTTACGGTTACGGCGGCTCCGGAGTCCAGAGTGACCTGGGTCTGCGTCAGCGGGATCGTGCCGGACGTGCCGGAATACACCGTGCCGTGGATGATACCCCATTGGTTGACGTACATCTTCACCGGCGACGCGGGCGTCAGGCGCACGCGGTAGGGGTCAGATTCCAGGCGGGCGGCGGTGACCACCTGCGTGGCCGTGGAACAGCCCGGCGCGGTCAGCGTCAGGTGAATGGTGGTCGTCATCGCCGTGCCCGGCGATGGATCCAGCGGCACCCCGATGAAGCAGTTGTAGGCATTGGTGGAGGTGACCTGGGCCTGGTAGCCCAGGGCGGGGACTTTCAGCGTCAGTTGCGCACCGCGCAGGGGTGCGGCGAGGTCACGGTCGTCGGGGGCATAGGATTCGTCGTAGGTGGCCACGGAAAAGTCCACACTGTGCGCTGGCGGCAGGATGCCCATGGTGAACGTGACCACGTTGTTGGTCAGGGTCGTCTCCGTCGTGGCAGTGCTGGCTGAGATGCGGATGGGCAGCAGTGTGGCGTCCTCCAGATCGGGCACCTCAAACATGCGCACGACGGTAGTGCTGCTGAAGGGCGGCAGGCTGGCAATCGTCGCTGGTGAGATGGCCGTGCCACTGATAGTCTCCTCAAAGGTCAGGTGCACGTCGTTTGCCGTAGCCCAGCCGCCGTTGGTCAGGGTGACCGTAAGCGTGGCATTATCAATGATGCGGGCGATGAGCGGGCTGCCGTTCGTGTGCGGTTCATCCAACACCAGGTCGGCGCGGCTCGTGTCGTTGGCCTCTGCGTCCGGCAGGGAGGCCATCACAGTCAGTGGGTTAGGGCAGTATGTGCAGTTGAAGTCCTCAAAGGCCAGCATAGCGTTGCCATCTGCATCCAGTGCGATCACGGGGTCACTGCCAAGTTTGTATAAGACAGTGCGGAACGGCACGAGCACATTGCCATCGCGGTCCAACCGGCCATAGCCCATACGATCATTTTCGGCTTCCGCCACCAGGTGGATGCGATCGCTGCTGTCAATGACAAAGCGGACGTTCAAATAGGCACCACTTCGACCTCTGGTAGTCACCAGGCGCTCGTCGGTCAGCGTGCCATCGGGGTTGATGCGCCGCCAGTAGATGTTTCCAGGGGGACGACCGCTGCTGTTATCGTGCCAGAGAACGTGCGCCGCGCCCTGGGAGTCCGCCTGGATCGCCAGCCGCGTCGTTATCCAGGTGCCGGTTTTGTGCGTGACGGTGATCTGGTTGGGGGAGGGCAGCCCGCCGGAGATGATGCGGGTGTACACCAGGTCGCCCCCTTCTCCGGGGGTGTCCTCGTACCAGAGAATGTGGCGGGTATCGAAGCGATCCACGGCAATGGCTGAGTATGCGCCTCCACTGGTCGTGCTGAATTGTGTGTCCAGCCGGGCACGATCTAGGAGGAGATTACCCTGGCTGTCCAGGATAGAGTAATACACCCGGCAATGGTATTGCTCCGCTGTCACGTGGGCGTGGTTGTAACTATCGGTGGCGACGGCGGGGTAGTCACAGCCATCGCAGAAGAGGGTCGGGGAGACTGCAACCTCTCCCTGGGGATCGAGCCGGGCATACCACGCGCCCCCGCTTCCACCCCACACGATGTGGGCATTGTCATCACTATCCACAGCCACAGCCACGGGTGGCAAAGTGGCTCCGGTTTTTCTAGCCAGGACGTCTTCCACCAACGTGTTTCCGGCAGCGTCCAGTTGGGTGTAATAGAGCCTGTCTTTCTCGGTGCCGACGTGCTCCACCCAGACAATATGTACGTGCCCACGGCTGTCCACGGCTGCGTCCAGGGCACTGACGTTCGTCCGGTCGGGGTTGAGGTCGCGGCCATTGGAGATGCGCCGTGGCCAGTGGAAGTTGAACGTCTCGCCGTAGTTGCGCCCGCCGATAGTCAGGTCCTCCAGGTCTACGTAACCGTCCTGGTTGATGTCGGCCCGCCAGTCCCAGTTGGGGGAAGGCGGTGACCACTCATGGCTGCCGTAGGCGGTGGAGACGATAGCCATGTCAGCGTCGTCCACCAGGCCATCAATGTTCAGGTCGCCGACCAGGGCCGGGGCGGTGCCGACCAGCCCCAGGCCCAGGAGCAAGATAAACAACGGGAAGAGCAATTTTCTGGTCCACATAACAATTCTCCTTTTTCAACAGTCTGTCCAGAGCCGATGGTAAAGCGGATCGGCAATCCGCCCCACGTTTTCGTCCTTGGCGGTGAGCCAAGGGTCATGACAACTTCTCACTACTTGCAGTCTGATTTCCCACACTAAGTTGGCCTGGCCCTGATCCAGTTCGCTGCGAGAGGGAATCACCGAACCACTGACTGCACTGACCATTCTTCAGTGCTCTCATTCACTCAGTGCTTCAGTGGTTCTCGCCGCTCAATGTACTCCAGCGACTGGTGCCGGGAGTAGGTGTTGTACAACTCGGCGTAATGACCACCCTGAGCCAGCAGCCCCTCGTGGTCCCCCTCTTCAATGATGCGCCCATCGCGGATGACGAGGATGCGGTCGGCGTTCCTGACGGTGGAGAGGCGGTGCGCGATGACGATGCTTGTCCTGAGCCTTGCACTGAGCCTGGTCGAAGTGCCTGCCGAAGGAGAGGTGCGGCCCCGCATCACCGTCTCCAGCCCCTCCTGGATCAGCGTCTCGGTGAAGGGATCCACGCTGGCAGTGGCCTCGTCGAGGATGAAGATAGCGGGGTCTTGCAGGAGCACCCGCGCCAGCGCGACCAGTTGTCGCTGGCCCATCGAAAGCCGCGCGCCCCGCTCCCCCACGTCGGTCTGCAGGCCGTCGGGCAGATCCTTCAGCCAGTCGCCACCAGCCACCTGGCGGGCCGCCTCCTCGACCTCGGTATCGTTTGCTTCAGGCTTGCCGTAGCGGACGTTGTCGCCCACCGTGCCGGAGAAGAGAAAGGGCACCTGGGGCACGATCCCCAACTGTCGCCGGTACTGGGCCAGATCGAAGGCGCGGATGTCCTGCCCGTCCACCAGAATCTGCCCGGACTGGAACTCGTAGAAGCGTGCCAGAAGCCGCGCCACGCTGGTCTTGCCCGCGCCGGTGTGACCCACCAGCGCCACGTTCTCCCCCGGCTCGACGGTCAGCGAAAAGTCGGGCAGTACCACCTCGTCGCTTGTGTAGGAAAAGTTCACGTCACGGAACTCAACCCGACCCCTCAACTGCGTCACCGGCCTGTGCCCGGTCTGGATGACCCGGGGCTCGGCGTCCATCAGCGCAAAGACCCGCTCGGCGGCCGAGAGGCCGTCCTGAAACTGGCTCCAGAAGGAGGCGATGTTGACCATCGGGAACTAGAAGTAGGCCATCGCCTGGATGAAGAGGAACCACTCGCCCGGCGAGATGCTCCCCTGCAGTGCACTGCGCCCGCCGAAGTAGAGAACGATCGCCAGCGCGATGCCAAAGGTGCCCTGGTCGTATTCCTGGGTGACGTTGCCATAGACGTCGTAGGTATAATTAACGCGGGTGCTGACAGTCTCGCCACCGCTGTAGTCCGTCGTCACAACCTGGTCGGCGTGGGCCACCGTGGTCGTGCCGTTGGGCATCGTGCTCCAGTGGGTGTCCACTTGTTGCAATAGCACCCCTCCCGCAGAGAAGGCCTTACTCAAGTACTCCCGACCTCTCAGCTCTTCAGAGCTTGCATTATTATTGTGCGGGTTGTGAAAATGATGTTCAGTTTGGCGTAATGGCGCGCCATTGTAATCCTGAGATACCACCGTGACATCATCATAACCCGCAATGATATAATCTTTCTCATAAGCCGCACCGTAGGTGTACCACGTCGTTGCCTGTAATGCGTGCATGCCATCTGTCGTGCATTGCTTATGAACCTGATAGTCGTAATGTTGGTTTAAAAGTCCCCCTGTCCCGGAGCTATCAGCCATCTTGTATATGAATTCAGTGCGCGCGCCATACCCATTTTCTATCCCTTGCAACTTCGGATAAGAGAATCCCTCGATCGGCGGATCACGATTCCAGTCACCCTGCCGATTAGCGGAGTAGATGTAGTCGAAACTAGTGGGTCACTTGTCACGTCTATAGCCATTTTGGGCAAAGCGGGTATAATGGCGGGTACAGTAGTGATTATCTTGTTCTGAAGGAGTCTGGTGATGACCCGGCGACAGAAAGATCCATTGCGTTCCCTGACCAGTGAGGAACGCGCCATATTGATACAAGTCAGTCGTGCGCAGAGTGAACCGGCCAGTCATGTGGCTCGCGCCAAGGCGTTGTTGGCTGTTGCAGATGGTATGAGCTACACGGAGGCCGCGCGGGCGGCTGGTCGCCGCTCTAATGATGCGGTGTCGCAGTTGG
>JAUWHU010000039.1 GCA_030605705.1 Thermoflexia bacterium
CGCAGGCCGCGCCCCAGGGTCTGTTCGGGCAGAATGTTGCTCTTGGCGGAATAGGCGCGCAGGCCAACGATGGTGGTGACATTGCGCACATCCCAACCCTCTATGAGCACCATGACGGAGATGATGGCCTTGTAGGGGCTGTCCGGACTATCAATCTCGTTGGCCTGTTTGCGCAGCATTTCCAGTTCGGCCTTCTTCTTTCCGGACCGCGCTTCTGAAATCTCGCCGTTTCTCTTGGTGTGAATGACCAGCACTGCGTCTTTCAGATCGGGGTAGTGGCCTTCAAGGTATGCAGCCACGTCATCGCAGTTGCGGGTGTCGTCAGTCATCACGAACAGGATAGCTTTCTGGCCCAGTTTTTCGTGTTCGGCATACGCCTTGCGCCACTCGAGCACGCCTAAGTGAATATAGTCGGCGTATTTTTCGGTGTACTTGGCGCTCTGGCGTTCCACCAATTTGGCGCGGCTGGCAGCGTCAGGCAGCACCGGATGCTTGACCACGTTTTGCGAGATGGCTTCCACCAGCGGGTAGTCAACCACGGTCTGCACGAAAATCGCGCCGTTGTTGTGTTTGGGCGTAGCGGTCACGTCCACTTGCAGGGAGAGGGCCGCCCCTTTCTGCAACAACCGGTTGTGAATATCTTGGATGGATTTGAACCAGGCCATACGCGGGTCGTGGATATGGTGCGCCTCGTCGTTCAGCACCAGCAGCTCGTCAATGTCGCGCACGATCATGCCGAGATCCACTTTGGAGTCGGTGGTCGCGCCGGTGGGACGCTTGCCCAGAAAATAGTCCATCGTGTTCTCGTCATCGGCCGATGCGGCGCGCAGCGTGTCATCCCCGGCATAGACGCGGTGGATGTTGGTCAAAAAGATGTTGCCGGTGGGACGGGTAATACGCACCTCGTCTTGCCGGTGCAGGGTCAGTTGGAAGTCGTCGCGCCAGTTGCGCCCGTCAACGCCGTTGTCAGGGATGACCGGGTCTTGAAAGAAAATGCGCAGCCCCTGGAAATCCTTGTAAATGCGGTCTAACACGATGATGTTGGGAGCGATCACCAAAAAGTTACGCGCCAGCCCCGACTCTGGCTCGTACAGTTTGTGGTAGAAGCTCCAGGCCAGCACCAGGCTCAACACCTTGGTCTTGCCGGAGCCGGTCGCCATCTTGATCACCAAGCGCCGCCAGGTCTCGTCAAACATGCCGGTGGAGACCGCGCCGGAACTGTCAAAGCGCATCAGATCGTACCTATCCCGCGCGCCCACCACGTCGTAGAGGTAGATGATCGTCTCCAGCGACTCGCGTTGCGCAAAGTAATACTGGAATTCGGCCAGGCCCTCACCCCCGGCCCCTCTCCCGGAGAGCGAGGGGAGCAGGTGCGAGGTGTTGAACCACCAATTGAGCAGGCTCTTACTCGTGTCTGTCGCGCCGACGTAACCACTGTCACGGAATTCCTTCACCTTGCGGCGCAGTTGCGAGACCAACGGAGGCATGAGTTTGTCCATGCTGGTCTCGCGCAGGGCCTCATCGGCTGGGAACCAGCGGATGGCCGGGTCGAGGATGGCGTAGGGCGACTCGGGGAAATCAGGATGCAGGGCCATTATTTTTGTCCTCCCGGATGATCAACCGCGAATGAACGCGAATGGACGCGAATGGACGCTAATTTTGCTGGTGTTGGCGTAGGGCGACTCGGGGAAATCAGGATGCAGGGCCATTGCCGAATTCCTTTACGATAAAATTGGTGAAGTCAATCAAGTCATCCAGATGATTTTCGATCACATCCACCATCAACTGAATGTCAAGGTCCTGATATTGATGTACTAACGTGTTGCGAAAACCCACCATGTTTGCGAGATTGGCCGCGAGAGCGCGGGGGATGATGTCGCTTTGAGCAAGCAGACGAAAACTTTCTCTGGACTCTTTGGGAAGGCCGAGTTTTCTCTTTTTTATGGTGTGGTTTGCCAGATCAATACATTGCTCACACGCGCGTTGCATGTTCACGGCAATCGCATCCTGCTTCAAATAGTCTTTTTCAAAAGGAATATCACTGGGCGAGGCGTAATAGATGCGAATCTGTTTTATACACCGTTCGATGCTCTCTTTTTTATTCAGCACAATATCATTCATCAGATAATAAACCTCCCGGTTGCCAATGCGTCTTCTATTATCTCGGCTCTCTCCTCATTCAGTTTTTGATAATAGGAAAGCGTCAACATTTCAAATTCATCAGCGGCATATTCGTCGGCCTGGTAAATTCGACGGTCGGCGGCAATGACTTCTTTTTGGAGAACAGTGGGAACGCGACGCAAATTGATCAAATCCACCTCTTTCTTCAACGCAGATTCCAGTTCAAAACGCAAAGCACTCAGCGCCAAAAGTCCGGCCGCTTTGGCCTGTCGCGGCGCCAGGAGCACCGCAATATCCACGTCGCTGTCGGGCCATTCATCCGCCGTGCCG
>JAUWHU010000242.1 GCA_030605705.1 Thermoflexia bacterium
CGAAGAGACGGGCGTTTTCGATGGCTACGGCGGCCTGACCGGACAACGCCGCCAGCAGTTTCTCATCACTGGCCGTAAAAAGCGACTGTTCGCCGTGCCGTCCCAGCACAATGAGACCGGATACCCGCTCGCGGGTCTTCAAGGGCGCACAGACAAGCGCTTCTATGGCTTCACGTTGGGCAGGATGGGCAGCTAACGTCAGGATGCGTGGCTGTCTATCTTCCAGAACCTCCAGCAGTTCGGAGGAAGCAATCTTTGCAAGCGCTTCCTGCGCCTCCGGTGCGCCGAAGCCGACACAACATTCCAGCATCCCTCTCGCATCCGTCAACAGTACACAGCCGGCATCGGTGCTGATGACGCGAACCGCTTCTGCCAGCACCAGGTGGGGAATCGCTTCGGGGTCCAGAGAAGCGCTGATGGTCTCGCCGATATTGTACAGGAGGTTGATCTCGCGGTAACGCTCCAGCGTTTCCCGCGCCAGGGAACGGGATTCCTCCCCACGGGCCAGCAGCAACATCAAACCGTGATGCAAGAACCGCACACCGGCTTCCGCTCCAGGCTGTAACAGGCCGGCGCCCCGGACCAGCAACGAGCCTACCGTCTCGCCAGCCACCTGCAAGGGCAACGCCATCTCTGCCTCGTTGGCCCCGGCAACCAGAGGCTCCGTGGTGACAAAGACGCTCCCGCCGGCTTCCACGAGGCTCAACGTCACGTCCGGCAACAGCGCGGTAAATTCCGCCAATAGCCGGGCCGTCTCTCCTCGCTTCAACCAGCGGCGCAGGGGAAGAACGCTGTTTCTCGTCATGTTACTACCTCCAGAAGTCGGCCTGTGCTTCTACAAAACAAGCGACGGAAGGGGATAGAGTTGTTACTCAATAAAAACAGCCAGCTTTTGGACACGGATACCGCGGATCAACACGGATTTTTCCTTGTTTTCTTACAAAAATATCCGTGTAATCCGTGAAAATCCGCGTCCAATTCCTGGGTTAGTTTATTCGGGAACAACTCTAATTAGATTTCTACTTCCAGCCCTAAAATTTTCGCGGCACGTTCCAGGATGTAATCGGGGTCAAAAGGTTTGGTGACGTATTCATCCGCCCCCACCAGCGCGCCGCGTTCCTTATCCAGGGCCTGTCCCTTGGCCGTCAGCAGGATCACGTAAGGGCTGTCATCCGCAGCCTTGACCTGTTCACAGACCTGGTATCCATTGAGTCGTGGCATCATCAAATCGAGGAAGATCAGGTCGGGATGCGAGCTGAGAGCTTGTTCCAGCGCGTCTTGCCCGTCAACCGCTGTCAGCAGCTCCACGCCCTGGTCTTCCAGTTCCTCTAAGGTCTGGGTCAACAAGACGCGGATGAAGGCTTCATCATCAACAATGAGAATACGTTTAGTTTGGGCCATGTTCAGCTCCTGACAGAGGTCTTTGGAGAACAACCGCGATCACTTACCTAAAACTATACCATAGCACGGCAAGGCCGCAAATGAAGAAATGACAAATGAGCAAATAGCGAATGGCAAATGGCAAATGACAAATGACAAATGAAGAAATGACAAAAAAACTAGCTGTGGCCGGCATTGCCCTAACCTGGCAAAGCCAGAACCAAGAGGGATATAACCACGGACGTAGTATGGGCAGGCCACGGAGTTCTGGATTTACTGTTTTCTTCTCCGTGTTCTCCGTGGTGAAATTCTTGCCCAATGTACAAGATTTTCATTGATAAAGTACTAAGGGCCAATTAGCCCGAGGGTTTTTGACCTATGCTCCCAGTCCCGGGGGCGGGTCGTATGGCAGGGGCTGGGGGCCGGGGCGGCCCGTGGTTCCTCAAAGATTGACCTTGCCGTTCAATAGGTTTATAATACCAGAGTAAGCGTTCAACTTTGCGAGAAGGAGGCAACTATGTCTGAAGAAACTGCTTTAATGGCCCAGGGATTGACAAAGTCCTACGGCAAAGTCCGCGCGCTGCGGGGCGTTGATCTGCAAGTGCAGCGCGGTGAGATCTTTGGCTATCTCGGCCCCAACGGAGCCGGGAAAACCACCACCATCCGCTGCCTGCTGGACCTGATCCGCCCCGACGGCGGCGCCGTGCGGGTGCTGGGCATTGACCCCCAGGCCGACCCGGTGGCGGTGCAGGCGCGCACCGGTTACCTGCCGGGCGAACTGGCACTGGATCCCAATATGACGGTCGAGGATACGCTGCACTACTTTAATGCCTTGCGTGGGAACAAGGTGGATTGGGGCTTTGCGCGGGGGCTCGCCGCGCGCCTCGACCTCGATCTTGGGCCCGTTATCAAGAACCTCTCGCATGGCAACAAACAAAAGGTCGCTGTTGTGCAGGCGCTGATGCACCGCCCCGAACTGCTCCTGCTGGACGAGCCGACGCTCGGCCTGGATCCGCTGATGCAACGTGAAGTGTTGCGCCTGATCACCGAGGCCAAGGCGAATGGCGCCACCATCTTCTTCTCTTCTCACATCATGAGCGAGGTAGAGGCGGTGGCGGAGCGCGTGGCCATCATCCGGGAGGGTGTGATCGTGGAGGTGGCTGAGACCGCCTCGCTTATCAACCGCGCCCTGCGCCGCGCCAATGTCCGCTTCAAGCAGCCGGTGGACATCGGCCCACTGGCGAATGTGCCTGGCGTGACGGTACTCTCGCGGGACGATGGCACGAGCGTGCTGTTACAGGTTGAAGGCGAGATGGACGACCTCATCAAGGCGCTGGCTGCCTTCCCGGTGAGCGACTTTGAGACCGAGCGGCCCTCGCTGGAGGAGATTTTCCTGGCCTACTACGAGGATGACCAGAAGGAGGAGTAAAATGATGACGGTTTTCCGCTATACACTACGTCGTTTCCGAGGCCAAATTCTCGGT
>JAUWHU010000348.1 GCA_030605705.1 Thermoflexia bacterium
ATGGCCAGACAGCGGCGTATCACCAGCCAATGGCTCTCACGCTTTCCTTGGGCCATGTTCTCTCTCCAGATATCAGAGTTGTTACTCAATAAAAACAGTAAGCTTTTGGACACGGATACCACGGATCAACACGGATTTTTCCTTGTTTTTTACAAAAATATCCGTGACTTTACTGAAAAAACTAATTGAACCGCAGAGGGCGCCAAGAACGCCAAGAAAAAATTAAGGGAAAGGTTGAGAATTTTGCGAAATCTCAGCCAAAACATAAACAATTTGCAGATAGACTTTGAAAAACTTTGCGCTGTGGGCACTGCCTGCCCACACCTACGGTTGGCGTTCTTTGCGGTTAGAAAACCTTTTTTCAGCGGAGTCATCCGTGTAGTCCGTGAAAATCCGCGTCCAATTTCTGGTTTCGTTTATTCAGGAACAACTCTATTGTATCACCACAGAGCAGAAGTCGCGACCATTGAGGCTGGTCCAGCAGGAGCGCGATATGGAGATCGTGGCTACTTTTCGTCCGGAGGTGAAATGTTCGTTATTCCTCCACCCAACCCAGCGTCCGCTCCACGGCTTTCTGCCAGTTTTTGTAGAGCCGCGCCCGCACTTCTGCCGGCATCGCCGGCTCGAAGGTACGATCCATGCCCCAGTTCCGGCACAGCGCGTCACAATCCTGCCAGAAACCGACGGCCAGACCGGCGGCGTAGGCTGCGCCCAGCGCCGTCGTCTCGGTGACGGTGGGCCGCACGACAGGCACGCCCAAAATATCGGCCTGGAACTGCATCAACAGCTCGTTGGCGACCATGCCGCCATCCACCTTGAGCGCGGTCAAGGCGACGCCGGAGTCCTTCTCCATCGCCTCCAAAACGTCACGGGTCTGGTACGCCGTGGATTCTAAGGCGGCGCGGCAGATGTGTTGTTTGGTGATGTAGCGGGTCAACCCCACCAGCACGCCGCGCGCGTCGCTGCGCCAGTAGGGAGCGAAAAGGCCGGAGAAGGCCGGGACGATGACCATGCCGCCGGTGTCCTCCACTTCGCGGGCCAGCGCTTCGATCTGGGAGGCGCGCTCGAAGAAGCCCAAGTTGTCGCGGAGCCATTGCACCAGCGCGCCGGTGATGGCGATGGAGCCTTCTAAGGCGTAGACCGCCGGTTCGTCGCCGAATTTGTAGCCTAACGTGGTGAGCAATCCGCTCCGCGAGGGGACGATCTCCGTGCCGGTGTTGAGTAGCATGAAGCAGCCCGTGCCGTAGGTGTTCTTTGCTTCGCCGGGCGTGAAGCACGTCTGCCCGACTAAGGCCGCCTGCTGGTCGCCCAGGTCGCCGCAGACAGGCAACGCCTCACCGAAAGGACCGGCCTCGCGGGTGAAGCCGTAAGCTTCCGGCGCGCTGGAGGGGCGGATTTCCGGCAGCAGTGCGCGGGGGAGGCCCAGGAGCTGGAGGATGTCGTCGTCCCAGTCCAGTGTGTGCAGGTCCATCAGCAGCGTGCGGCTGGCGTTGGTCACGTCGGTGATGTGCGCGCCACCCTCTGGCCCACCGGTGAGCCACCAGATGACCCAGGTATCTATAGTGCCGCAGAGCGCGTCGCCGCGCGCGGCCGCTTCCCGCGCAGCGGGGACGTTTTCCAGCAGCCATTTGAGCTTCGGCCCGGCGAAGTAAGTCGCCAGCGGCAGGCCGACTTTGGCGCGGAAGCGATCCTGGCCCAGGTCGCTACCCTGCGCTAAGGCGTCGCAGATGGATTTGGTGCGCGTATCCTGCCAGACGATGGCGTTGTGATAGGGTTTGCCGGTGCGCCTATCCCAGATGACCGTGGTCTCGCGTTGGTTGGTGATTCCCACGGCGGCGATCTCGCCGGCCTGGACGTGGCCCTGCTCCAATGCCCGGCGGATGACGCGCTGAGTCTTTTCCCAAATTTCCAGTGGATCGTGCTCAACCCAGCCGGGTTGGGGATAGAGCTGCGCGTGTTCCTCGTAGGCCGAGGTGACGGGCCGTCCGCGGTGGTCGAAGAGAATGCAGCGCGTGCCAGTCGTACCCTGGTCGAGCGCGGCGATGTAGGATTTAGTCACAAGCTCCTCCTGGCGTGGTAGACTGCAATTGCATTCTTGTACAATGAGCAAGAATATTCTGCCATGAATTTGTGGGCAGGCAGTGCCCACCGGTGCAGTTAGCCAAGTAGGACACGGATTCTCACGGATAAACACGGATTTTTAGCAGTTTTTTATCCGTGTGCTTCCGTGTTGATCCGCGTCCCAAACTAAAACGACAATCCTAAGCGTTCCTCTCCGAGGATTAATTGCACAGATTGAAAAACCTTAGCGTCTTTGCGACTTTGCGACCTGGCGTTAAAAAATGCCTGGATATTTCAAGATGCACAAGTTATTTAATGGTCATTTCTTAATTCCGCATGACCAACGGCAGGAAGATTTCGTAGGGAGCCACCTTGACGTTCTTGACAAAGCTCCACGGGCTGTTGCCGCTGGCTCCGGTGGCCCGGACGCGATAGTGCCACGTTCCCAGGCCCTGCCCAGTGATGTTGTAAACAGTCCCGGTGTCGCTGTAAACCTGTGCCGGCGCGTCGAAGTAGCGATTGCTGCTTTCCTCAAGAATATAGCCGGTGGCGCCGCTCACAGTGTTCCAGGTGACGGTGTAAGTGTCGTCTTTGCCGAGGTTGGGGATGTCGTGGAGCGGGGGCGCGGGCAAGGGCAGAGGGGAGACAAGATGGGATTGGGTGTTGCTCCAGTCGGAGGTCGCCCCGGAAGCGTTTCTGGCCTGCACACGGTAGTACCAGGTACCGGCGCGTTGACCGGTGACATTATAGACATTATAGGCGGAGCTTGCGCCGATGTAGCGCACAAATGACGGGGTGAACGAGGCCGAGGCTGATTCTTCCAGCGTGTAGCTCACTGCACCGCTGACATTGCTCCAGTCCAGGACGTAATCACCATCAGCAGGCAGGTTGGTCAGGGTCAGCACCGGCGCAGCGGGCTTCGCGGCCTGCACGGCGGCGAAGGCGTTGATCCGCCCGTGGCCGTAGGTCGAATCCCAGCCCGTCGCGCCCAGATCGGTGGCGCTATCCTCAATGATGGTCTGCACCTCATCCGGCGTCAGGCTGGGGCTTACCGACCAGACGAGAGCCGCCAACCCGGCGACGTGCGGTGTGGCCTGCGAGGTGCCCTGGAGGTAGTCGTAGTTTTTATAGTAATTGTATTCAGTTGTCAGATACACGTCGTAGGTGGGCATGGTGCTGTAGATACCATTCGGGTCGTGGTATACACCCATCTCGCCGCCCGGCGCGGAGATGTCACAGTGGCTGCCGTATTGGGAGTAGGAGGCGTAGGTATCCGTCGGGCCGGTGGCGGCCACGGCCATGACGTTGTTGTTGGCGGCGGGGTACGCGGTGGGATTGCCATCGGTGCGGTCGTTACCCATCGCTGCGATGACCAGACTGCCGTCGGCGTGTGCGGCGTTGATGGCGTTCTGCATGGAGATGGAGTAGCTTGGCCCTCCCAGGCTCAGGCTGAGCACGTCGGCCCCGTTAGTGTAGGCCCAGGTGATGGCGCTGGTGATGTCGGAACTCCATCCAGAGCCTTCCTCGTCCAGGACGCGCAGCGGCATGATCTTTGCCCCCCAGGAGACGCCGGCCACGCCGGCGCTGTTGTCCGTGATAGCGGCGGCGATGCCCGCGCAGTGCGTCCCGTGGCCGTTGCGGTCGTGGGGGTTGCTGTCGCCGCCCACGTAATCGTAGCCCGCCACGATCTTGCTTGCCAGGTCGGGATGGCCCTCGTCAATGCCGGTGTCAATGATGGCGATGGTGATGGCGTCGCTGCCGGTGGTGATGTCCCAGGCAGCCGGCGATTGTATTTTGGTGTGCGCCCATTGCTTGCCGCTGATGAAGTGGGGATCGTTGGGCGTGGTGTCGAAGGCGTGGTAGAGGTAGTTCGGCTCGGCGTAGACCACTGCCGGGTTGGCATTGAGCGACGCGACGATTTCCAGCTCCTGGCCGGCCGGCACACTCCACAACTGCACATCGCTGCGGTAAAGTGCGCGGATCTGCGTGGCCTGGTAACGGCTCAAGAGGTTCTCGGTGGCGTTGAGGGTCATACCCGTCTCGAATTTGACCAGCAGTTCGCCGGCCTTGAAATCTCCTGCCGGGGTGGGTGGCTCGGCGGCGCTCGCGGCCTGGCCGGGCATGGCAGGTGGGAAGAGCGACGCGGCCAACAGAAAAAGGGCAACTAACAACAACATTTTACGGAAATGGGTCTTCATAGGTCTCTCCTTAGCTATGGGGTGAATGGAAACGGTACTTTATTTGCCTGTTCAACGACATGTACAAAATTACTTCCGCAGCCACCAGTCGAGCGCGCGAGGGTCCATGGGGCAGGCCTTATCGCGGATGCTTACCACGATCTCTGCATCACGCGCGCGACCCAGGGGCTGACCTCCTTGCACGGCGGGGAGGTTTTGCCTTCCCGCGGCATCCAATTGCTCGTAAAGCGCGAGGAGCGATGGCTCCACGCAGATGCCATCCACGTAGACGGTGTAGCCATCTATGATGTCGTCCTCGCGGGTGTACTTAAGGGCGACCTGGGTCTGGCTGGCGTAGAGCACCAGGGCATCGTACCCGTACTGGATGTCGTAGCCGCTGTCGGGGGCGTGGATAATCTCATCCCCCGCTGCGACCTCGAAGCCCACCGCCGTCACCGGCCAGGGCATGGGCGGGGGCGGGAGAGGAACCATGTGTTCCCAGTCCCAGCCATGCACACGGTAGACATTGCTGAAAACCGGGAGCCGCCGGTCGCCGAAGAAGTAATAAAACTGCGGTGCGTTGGTGTCCCCGGGGCCATAGTCCACCAATCCCTTGTAGGCGTCGGTGAGGTCATATCCTAACAATGCCAGGTTGTAGTCTGGATTGGTCTCGGGGTCGGGGTTGGTGGGGTTGACCACGGAGAGGGAGCTGTAGCTGGCGCCGGAGATGGGACGGCAGGGATCGGGCGGACAGGAGACCAGCGGGAGGTAGGCCATCGGTGTGAGGGTGGCGCTGGCGCTCACGATGGTGTAAGTCCCCTCTGCCACGCGGGTCTCACCTCCGGGCGCGACGTAGTGGGCGCCATCGGCAGAGCGAAGAGGAGAGGGGGCGGCCAATAATTTCAACAGGAGCAGGAGCAGCCCCAGGGCTAAGGCCAGGGACGAGGCCAGGTATTTGGTTTTCATCTTTTTACTTCTCCCGAATTCCCGGCTTGACACAAAGTACCATCCCTCCCGTGATCTCTGGCGACGTTCAGCGCCATTCCATTATACCCTGGACGTGAGGAAGGGTCAAAGAAGGGTGAACAAAATTAACAGGCGCGATTTGGGAATCGAGGCTACTGCCCACACTTCGGTTTTGCGTCCCCTGAGATTTGCCTGCCGCGTCCGGCGGGTTATAATCAGAGAATGAACCCTCTCGAGGATTTGATCCGGGAAAAGATCGCCCAGTTTGAGCAACCTGTCAGGTCTTCCCTGTCGGCCCGGTATCCGCCCCTGGCCCCATGGCTCATTTTTGCCCGGCGCGCACACCGGCAGCTGCAAAACATTTTCAACCTCAGGTTGACCCGCGAAAGCGCGCCTTCTTTCTATAGCTGCGTGGTCGCCAGGCACCAATCCGTCCTGTTCCGCGCGCTGGGGGACTCGGACCCGCGCCCACAAAGGCAAAAGGTCGCCAACCTGCGGCTCGCTACGGCCAGGATCAACGGTCTGGTCATCCCGCCGGGGAAAGAGTTCTCCTTCTGGCACATGGTCGGAGCTCCCACGCCCGCCAGGGGCTTCGTCAAGGGGATGTTGTTGTCCGAGGGGGAAATCATCGAGGGGTACGGCGGTGGCTTGTGCCAGCTCTCCAACTTGCTCTATTGGTTGTTCCTGTACACCCCGCTGACCGTGACAGAACGCTTCCATCATGCGATGGATGTCTTCCCGGATTCCGGCAGAGTCCTGCCCTTTGGGAGCGGGGCGACCATTTTGTACAATTACATTGACCTGCGGGCCAGGAATACGACCACAGTCCCCTTGCAGCTGAAGGTCTGGCTCAACGACAGGCGACTGAAGGGACAGGTGCTCTCACCGGAGAGAATCTCCGGCAAATATCACGTTTTCGAGAAAGAGCATTGTTTCGTTTTGTACCGGGGGCGCTATTTTCGTTTCAATGAGATCTGGCTCGAGGAATTGTTGAACGGGGAAACGCAACGTATGACGAAGATCACCACCAACTTCGCCCCGGTCATGTACGAGGTCACACCGGAATACCTGCAAGAGCACGATTTTCAGGTGTTGCGTTTTTGAATGGAGTTGACTCATGGCACGTCTGTCCGGCCAACTTGACATCGTCGCCGTCGGCAAGCTGCGCCGGCAGCCCTGGCGGGCGGTGCAGGAAGATTACCTCAAACGGTTGCGACGCTACACGAGCGTGCAGCTGTTCGAGGTGAAAGACGTGGTGGGACACCGGCCCGACGCCGTCGCGCTGCAACGCGAGGGGGAATCTCTGCTGCGGGCGGCCGGCGGCGCCCACTGCCGCATCGCTCTGACGGCCGACGGCCGGGAATGGAGCAGCCCCGAACTGGCTGCCTTCCTGCAACGGCGCATCGAGATTTATGGTCGCCTGGCCTTCCTCATTGGTGGGCCGTTGGGCCTCTCGCCCGAGGTGTTGGACGCCTGCGACGCCACGCTGTCCCTGTCACGGCTCACCTTCCCCCATGAGCTGGCCCGCATCCTGTTGCTGGAGCAACTCTATCGCGCGGCGACCATCCTCAGCGGCGACCCCTATCACAAATAAAGGGCCATTGCGTTTGGGGGCGGTGCGTGTACAATGAGCGTGCCGCAAGGGGCCACGGCATAACAAAGCCGCAATGGCAGGCCGGAAAGCACACAACTCAAAATGCGAACCTATCTGTGAACCATCCTCTCTTTGGGTATGCTGATGTGGTTGGATGGCACAGTAAAATCAAGGATACACAAAGATGCTCTGTAATTCTCAAACAATATGGGTGGTTGTTTTAGTTGAAAGTGGTGTTCCCACTCTTGTAGAAGCGTATCTTACCGAAGAGGATGCTGCAATACGAGAACAATTCTTGCGAGACGCCATGAGACTTGACTACGACGAAACAGGCGTTTTTGAAACCAAGATTGATATGAAGTCAATACAGTCCTAGCAAAGCCGCCCCCGGGGACGGGGGCTTGGAGCTTTTGGGAGAATGCGGCTGGCGTACCCATAGTGTCGCGCGCAAATACCCAACTCAGCACTATGTTGAGGGCCATCAAGAGTCCCATTGCATTTGGGAGCGGTGAGTGTACAATACCGGTTGGTAGTGTCAAGAGGATAGAGATAGGGAAAGGAAGACCCAATTATGGCATCTACAGCTATTGTCACTGTGGTAAAAATGATGGAAACTTTACCTGAAACTACACAAAATCAGATAGTGGAACGTCTACGGAATTATGTCTCAGAAATGCAAGACGAGATACAATGGGATGTTTCGTTCAGGAACACGCAAAAACAACTGATTGCCGCAGCGCGACGCGCTAAGCAGGAAATCGCCGAGGGACACGCTAAACCCCTGGACTATAACCAGCTATGAAATCTGCGACCCTGCCTTCTTTAATCAAGATGGCCTTTAGCGACCCAAGCCCTATCCCTGACCACCAGTCCCCAACCCGGACAAGTTAGACCCAAGCAAACTTCGAGCCACAAAGTACACTAAGTTTTTCTTCCTTTGTACCCTTCGTGTCAATGGGCACTGCCTGCCCATACTACGCTTCATGGTACACTTCTTGCTCGCCGTACAAAAATCTCATTGATGAGTCCACTGAAAAAACTAGGAAATTTACCACAGAGGCACAGAGAGCACAGAGAATTTAAACTTGACCTTGAAAAAATTAACTTTTTGATGTGTAAAGTGTAATTTTCTTAAACCAAACATCAAATTTTCCTCCTCTTCTCCGTGTCCTCTGT
>JAUWHU010000466.1 GCA_030605705.1 Thermoflexia bacterium
TACCTGGCTCTGGAACGCACCCTACGCGAGGATTTGGACATCGTTCCCCAGGAAAGCCTGCAGAGACTCTACCAGACCCTCCTCCAGTAGCCGGTCTCCGGCTGCCGTCCATTGAAACCAGAATCGGCAGTGAAAAAGCAGCTTGCGCTGAGACCGGTTGATCAGGCACAAAAACCTCGTGAAACGTAAAACGTGATGCGTGAAAGGCCACTAGCATTGGATTCCGTTTCACTCGTCACGTTTCACTGCCTGGAATGTAGCATCAAGAGGAATTCACTTACTACCCTGCCAGAGAGTCAAACTCTGGTTTGATGTCCCCGTAAGTCTTTTGTAAGTCCCCTGTGGTATAAAAAATGTATGCGCACAATTCAGACCTTTGTCCTGCGGTTGCTGGCGGATACGGAGGAGCCGCAGGCGCTACGCGGCGCGGTTCGCTGCGTGTCCGACGACGAAGAACAAACCTTCACCGACGCGCAATCCTTGCTGGCTTTGCTGCGCGGGGTGTGTCAGGCTGCGGACACAGACGACGTTGAGCAATCCCCGCCACCACGACTTGGAAAGGAGATGATGAGCAGAAAATGACGAATGATCAACGATGAATGAGTTTACTGAAAAAACTACTTGAACCGCCGAGGGCGCAAAGAGCGCCAAGAAAAATTAAGGGAAAGGTTGAGAATCTTGCGAAATCTCATCCAAAACATAAACAATTTGAAGATAGGCTTTGAAAAACTTTGCGCACTTTGCGTTCTTTGCGGTTAAAAAACCTTTTTTCAGCGGAGTCATGAATGACTAACAAGATTCGGTCAAGATTCAGCCAAGGAGGAACTGAAATGATTACTCAACGGACAAACAAACGGAACAGTGTCTGGCTAGGGTTGAGTTTGGCGCTGGCGGCCGTTACGCTGCTGGCCCTGGGCATCTTGTTGACCAGCAACAGCCTGGCGGCTCCACTGGCGGAGAGCCTGATACGCCCGTTGAACACGAATGTCAGCGGCGTCATCACCCAGTCCACTACCTGGGACGTGGGCGGCAGCCCCTACGTGCTGACAAGCGACGTCACGGTGAACCCCGGCGTCACGCTGACTATTGCGCCTGGCGTGACCGTGCAGGGCGGTGACAATGTCGAACTTAAAGTGCAAGGCGATTTGCAAGCGCTGGGCATACCTGGTCAACCCATCACCTTTACCTCAGTGAGCGACAGCGGGGGGGGACAGTGGGCTGGACTGGTCTTCGATGGGGGCGCCGGCCGCCTGCGTCACGCTACGGTGCGGTATGGCGGAGGGACCACTAGCGCCGGCACTTACAGCAACATCACTGTGCAGGACGCGCTTGCCGGGGAGGTCGTCCTGGAGAACTGCCAGGTAAACGATAGTCGAAACGTCGTTAGAACCGAATATGGATTATACATCAACAACAGCCGGGCAACCATCAGCGACACCCTCTTCAGCGGCAATGGCAATGGAGGCGCTGCTGCGCCCCTCTACATCGCCGGCGCCAGCAGCGTCGTCACCATGACGAAAAACAGCTTCAGCGGTAATCTTCCCCGCGACCGCATCCTGCTGGCTCCCGGAGCCATGATGGGCCACGATACGACCCTGACACCGCAAACGGTGTCTTACGAATTGGGAAACGACTTCACAGTGCCGTCCACCGTCACCCTGACCCTCGAACCTGGCGTGACGATCATGGGCGGTGATGGTATCGAACTCACAGTGCAAGGCAATTTACAGGCACTGGGCACACCTGGTCAACCCATCACCTTCACCTCAGTAGCCGACAGTGGGGGGGCGGAGTGGGCCGGCGTTTTCTTCGACGGGGGCACAGGCCATTTGCGCCACGCCACGGTGCGGTATGGAGGAGGAGGGAAAAATAGCGCTGGCATTTACAGCAACATCACCGTGCAGAACACGCTTGCCGGAGAAGTCCACCTGGAGAACTGCCAGGTGAGCGAGAGTCAAAACGCCTTTTATACCGAATACGGGATGTACGTCAACAACGGCCGGGTCTCCGTCAGCGACACCCTCTTCAGTGGCAATGGCAATGGAGGAGCGGCTGCGCCCCTCTACATCGTCGGCGCCAACAGTGTCGTCACGTTGACGGAAAATAGCTTCACCGGGAACTCCCGCGACCGCATCGTGCTGGCTCCCGGAGCCATGATGGGGCACGACACAACCCTGACAGCGCAAACGACGCTGCAAGGCTACGAATTGAAAAGCGACTTCACAGTGCCACCCACCGTCACTCTGACCATCGAACCGGGCGTGACGATCATGGGTCGTGATGACATCGAACTCAAGGTGCTAGGCGATTTGCAAGCATTGGGCACGGCCAGCCAGCCCATCGCCTTCACCTCAGTGGGCAACAGCACGGCGTACCGGTGGGCCGGCCTTGTCTTCGACGGAGGTACAGGCCACCTGCGCCACGCCACGGTGCGCTATGGAGGAGGCCATAATAGCACCGGCACCTACAGCAACATCACCGTGCAGAATGTGCTTGCCGGGGAGGTACACCTGGAGAACTGCCAGGTTCTCGACAGTCAAAACCCCTCTCGCACCGAATACGGCCTATACATCAACAACAGCCGGACAACCGTCCGCGCCACCCTCTTCAGCGGCAATGGCAATGGAGGCGCGGCCGCTCCCCTCTACATCGCCGACGCCAGCAGCGTCGTCACTCTGCACAACAACGCCATCATTGACAACCACAACGGACTGTATCTAGCCCCTGGCGCCCAGGCAAGTCTGCTGCATACCACCATCGCTCGTAACCGCGGCAGCGGCGTTTACGTTAGAAATGGGAGCACAGCCATCTTCACCAATACCATCATCTCCGAAAACAGTGTTGGTGTGCGCGTCGATGCTGGCGGTGCGCTCACTATGAATCAAACCCTGTGGGACAACAACGGCACAGATGTAGCGGGAACGGTAACCGAGACTGGACACCTGGATGGCCTGGCATTGTTTGACACAGACGGCTACCACCTGACCCGCTACTCGGCGGCCCTGGGACGGGGCGTGGATGCTGGGCTGAACGATGACATTGACGGCGAAACCCGCCCGCTGCCGACCAATACGGCTCCTGACATGGGCGCAGATGAATACGCATTCACACTTGAGGACGATTTAAGCGCTGAGATGTTCGCCCACTCGCCTCAGTGGATCGCTGCCGTTGACCCTGTCAGCGGTCTACCCTACAGCTATCTGCGGCAGCGCTTCTTGATCGGGCTTTACTACGGCAGCCCGGATGCAGATCCGCCCGATCTTACCGTTAACGTGACCGATACGCTCCCGGCAGAGCTGACCTTTGAGTCGCAGCTAAACAGCCCGCCGATGGACTTTGAGCAGCAAGGTCAGATGCTCTTCTGGCAGACCCAGCAGCCGCTTCCAGTGGATCAGACAGCCCAGGCGCTATTATCCGCCATCGCCGCAAACCCGGAACCCGGTCAATACACCAACACCGCCGAGGTGACTGCCGGGTCGTGGCGCTTTGACCTACAGGATACCTTTGAGGTCCCCCTTTTCCCACCACTAATTAGTACGCCGGGGAATGGTGAGATTTGCTCATCCAGCGAGACAAGCGACACACAAGTGATCGGCATGGCACAAGGGAACGCCATTATCAAATTGTATGAGGGTGGCGTCGAAGTGCTTACAACCACTGCTGAGGCCAGCGGGTTTTTCTCTGTAACCTACACTTCCACCCGGGTAGGCGTCGATTCGCTGACCACGCTCACCGCGGTGGCCTGTCTACCCAGCGACCTCAGCCAATGCGGCGACCCCAGCAACCCGGTCAACCTGAAACCGATACAGAGTTTCTGGTGTCCCCAAAGATCTTCCTGGACAGTCCCTCCTCCTTCTCCATATCAAGGAACATACAAGTTCATCAATCCTGACACTGGCGAGTATTCCACCGTGGATTGGGGCATCGTCGGGCCGCGTCACTTTCCGGCTTCGATTATCAGTCTGTACAACGCTAATAGAGGTGGGGACCCACCGGATGTGTGGATCACCGTGGGCGGCGGCGACCCCATCTACCCGACGAACACCCCGACCCTGCCGCCCTGGGTTTACAATTTTCCTATTCCTATGCGTCCATACGACATCCTCTTCTGGAACCCACTCGACCCGCTCAGTCCTTCTGAGGGAGTCCGCTTAATCGATCCCGATGGGTATATCTTCGACGTGAATCAGGGCTTTGATATTGAAAATCCAACTTTGAACGCAGTGGAAGGTGTGACCGTCACCTGCATGGTCTCAATGACTGCATGGGGCGGCTGGGTTCCCTGGCCGGCCCACCTGTATGAGAACCAGATCAACCCCCAGGTGACCGGGGAGGAAGGTTACTTCGCCTTCTTCACCCCGCCGGGTCACTACTACTTACAGGTGGAAGGCAGGGCGGCCACAGAGGGCGGCCCCTACCAATCATGGCGCAGCCCGGTGGTGGAGGTCTTCAGCGAGGTCGTCCACGTCAACGTGCCGTACACGCCCTGGCCGGCAGAGGACATCTCCCAGGTCACGTTGACGGCTGACGGGCCTGAACCAGCGGTGATCACCGTGTCCGCAGGCAGCGCCGTGGAGTGGGTCGCCGAGTTGGACGGCACGGTCCCGCCGGAGGCGCGGATGCGCTTGATAGACAATCCGGTGTTGCAGCCGCTGAGCGACCTGGATCCCATCAGTCATACCGTAGGTTGGGATGGAGGCATGATGGCACCGGGACGGATCTACCGGCGGCAGTTCACCACGCCAGGGACGTACACCTACACCGACGGTGCCGGGCACAGCGGCCAGGTGGTCGTGACGAACTATCGCATTTACCTACCACTGGTGCTGCGGAACTAGCATTGAGAAAGGCGCGTAGGGCGGACTGGCAATCCGCCCTACGCGCAACAGGGACACTATCAACCCGGGAACCACAGCAAAACGGCCCCGTTCTTATTCGGGGCCGCTGCGAGACAACGGGGGCGACCCCCAAGGCCGCCGCTATTCTTTGGCTGGGGCGGTAGGATTCGAACCTACGGTACACGGATTCAAAGTCCGTTGCCTTACCACTTGGCCAC
>JAUWHU010000520.1 GCA_030605705.1 Thermoflexia bacterium
GCCGGCTATCCAGATGGCCGTGGCTTCCCCGCCGTAGATCTGATGGGGAGCCACGGCTTCCACTTTATAAGAAAGCATCTGCAAGCTCAGTGGCAGGAAAGGTTGGGGGTAAGGGTCAGCTGGGAGCTCCTGGAGCAAGCCAGTTCTTCCGATAGGTTGAACAGGAGGCCCCCGCATATATTCCTCTGGGGGTGGACGGCCGGTTACCCCGATCCTGACAACTTCTTGCGGGTAAGTACAGCCTGGCGTCTCACCCACTGGCAGAACGAAACCTATGACGGGTTGGTGGAGAGCGCCAGATGTGTCGTGGACGTGGAAGAAAGGATGAGGATGTACCGGCGAGCAGACCGCCTCTTGATCGAAGAGGCGGTCATTGTGCCCCTCGCTTATGGACGGCGGCATATACTGGTGAAGCCGTGGGTCAAGAGGTTCCCGACGTCGGCTATCAGAACGTGGTTCTGGAAGGACGTCATCATTGAGCCGCATTAGTACTTTATCAATCAAATCCTGGCACAAAAAGCAAGAATTTCAACGCAGACTATAGCCAAAGGCCAACAGGCCTGGGACGCGGAGGGCGCAGAGTTTTTTCTGTCTTTCTCTGTGTTCTCTGTGGTGAATTTCCTTTTTGGTTCTGGCTTTGCCAGGTTAGGATCACTGAATGAACTTCGTAAAAACTCGCCTTAATTCTGAAACGCACCCGGCCAAGAGTTGATGTTTCCACCGATTTGGTGTAAGATATAGTGGCATCAGCGCACCTGAATGGACACACAGTTGTTAAGGGGCTGGCAACCTTCAGTCACCTGACCCTTGCCGCCCATCCCCCGCGCGGACGTTTCGGGCGAACGGGTCACACCAAGTAGTTGCACTCGATCACCCTTAGGCCCTCGAAAAATTTACAGAACAGGACATATTTACCTGACATCCACTTAAAAATCTGGTTTCTGACTATCTCTCTGAACGCTTACCTTTAGCCATAGCATATTAAGCACTTAACAATCAAGTCCTGGCACAAAAAACAAGAATTTTACCACGGAGCGTAGTATGGGCAGGCAGTGCCCATTGACAAAGAGAGCGCAGAGATTTTCTTCTTTGTTTTTCTCGGCGTTCTCAGCGTTCTCTGCGGTAAAGACCCCTTTTGGTTCTGGCTTGTCCAGGTTAAGGAGAAAGAATCATGAAAAATCTACCGCAGTCTATCGCAAAGAGTTTTCGGCTGAGTGTTGCCGTCTTTGGGGGAGTGTTGCTGTTGGCTGCACTGCTGCTGGCGCTGCGTAACGCTCCAGCGGTCTATGCCGATCCCATCGAGCCGCCTGTAGGGTATCCGAAGCTTAACCTATCTACCAAAGTAGTCACCCCGACGTTAGCTAACGTCGGCGAGACATCGCTCCACTACACCATTGAGATCGTCAACACCGGCGCTTATACCGCTGAGGGGGCGACGCTGACCGATTTTTTCCCCACCAACACGACTTACAACGGCGATGCCTGGGCGAGTGTGTCTCCTCAGCCCAACGTCGCTGACGATGTGCTGACGTGGATGGGGGACGTGGGGTTCGATTCCACTGTCGTCGTGACGTTCAGTGTCACGACGCTTTCAGCTTTCGAGGGCACGGTGCAGAACACGGCGGTGATCAGCCATCCGTTCATTGCTCAACCGATTACCATGACCGCCGAGACGGTTATCACCGACGATCCGATTCTGGTCATCGAGAAGACATCTGTGCCTGACATACCTGGGGCCGGCGGGCCGCTCACCTACACCCTCGTCGTTGCGAACTGGGGACAGCCGGCGGTGGATACGCCAATCACCGTCACTGACTGGGTGCCGGTAAATACGACCCTGAGCAGTATTGGCATTGATGGGGCGACTGATCCCTTCAGCACCGTGGTCACATGGACGCGGAATGTGACGATGGCGCTGGGTGAGCAGGAGACCTTTGTTTTTAGCGTCAATGTGGATGCGGATGTGGTCAGTGGGACGGTGATTGCGAACGACAATTACCAGGTCAACAGCATAGCGACGGGCATCGTGTCTGGCGAGTTGTACACGGTGACTGTCCTTGATCCGATCCTGATCCTTGACAAATACGTCTGGCCTGACCCGCCCGGTTCCAACCGGGAGATGACCTACACGCTGGGGGTGCTCAACGTGGGGGCGCTGGCGACGAATCTGGTCATCACTGACCGGGCACCGGCGGGGGTTGAGTACCGGCGGGGTGGGGCGGAGGCCGGGGGCGTCGTCTCCTGGACGTTGCCCAGCCTGGATACCGGCGAGTATGCCGAGGTTGCCTACACCGTCTACATCAGCGATGTGCTGGACATCCCCATCGTCAACGAGTATTATGGCGTTTGTTGTGATGAAGGGGTCTGTCAGCCTGGCGACGTGCTGACCAGCGTGGTGCAGGGGCCGATTTTTGAGGTGTTTGCTGAGGTTGTTCCTATTGCCAAAAAGACCGGTGGAGAGCCAATGACGGGTACGTGGAGCGCGCGAAATATTGGCAACGGGAATGCCCTCGATGCTTATGTTATGATTACATCCTCTCGGATGAGTTTGGTCAATGGCGATGTGTGGGCATATCTACCTGACGGGTCGGTGGTTGAGTTAGACCGCGGCCCTGATTGTACTGGTGTGCATTCATGCCGGACGTTTCCTTGGACCGGCGATATTGCGCATGGTGAGATGGTCACGTTCACTACC
>JAUWHU010000137.1 GCA_030605705.1 Thermoflexia bacterium
CTGGCATGGCGCGATTGTCAGACATTGTGGAAAGCGCCGCTGGGGCGTCCTTTGGCTGACCAATTGATTCGCAGTGCCGGTTCAATTTCGGCGAACCTGGAGGAGGGCTTCGGACGTGGGGTCCAGCGTAAAGTATATGACCAGTTCCTGCGTTATAGTTTAGGCTCGGCGCGCGAAGCCAAAGGCTGGTACTATCGCAGCCGGCATATCCTTTCAGCTGAATTGGTCGAGCGGCGGTTGGCCTTGATGGAGGAGATCATCGCTTTACTTTGCTCTACCATCAACCGGTGGCAACTTCGCCGTCGCTCCTGACTCCTGACTCCTCACTCCTAATTCCTAATTCCTCCTCTCTTAAACATTGGAGACAACATGACTAAAAACGATGTAAAACGTGAAACTCTCGGCTGGGCCTACGGGGGACAGGCGGTGATGGAGGGGGTGATGATGCGCGGGCGACACCTTACCTCCGTCGCTGTGCGCCGCCCCGATAACCACGAGATCGTCATCAAAACAGACCCGGTGAGCGCGCTTTATCGCGGCCCTTTTAGCAAGATACCCTTCCTGCGCGGAATTCCTATGCTGTGGGACGCGCTGGGGCTGGGGATGAGCGCGCTTTTTTACTCGGCGGAGATCGTAGGGCAGGCCGAAGACCCCGATTTCAAGATGAGCGGCGGCGCAAGTTTCATCACCGGCGCACTCTCCCTGGTGGTCGGTTTGGGGCTGTTCATGGTGTTGCCTTCCTGGCTGGCCGGTTTGCTCGCGCCCCAGGGGAGCGATCTGTTGTTCAACCTTGTCGAAGGAATTATCCGGCTGATTATCTTAGTGGGGTACATGTGGGGTGTAGGGCAGATGGCGGAGATCCGGCGGGTCTTCTCTTACCACGGAGCGGAGCACAAAACGATCAACGCCTACGAGGATGGCGCGCCGCTTACCGTTGAGGGCGTCCGGCCCTACCCGACGGCGCACGCGCGCTGCGGGACGGCCTTCTTGCTCATCGTCGTCTTTATCTCCATCGTCGTCTTCGCCCCGCTGGGGAAACCGGCCCTGCCCCTGCGGCTCCTCTCGCGGCTGCTGGGCATCCCCATCATCACGGGACTGGCCTACGAGTGGCTGCGTTTCACGGGCCGCCACGCAGATAACCGGGTGATCCGCTGGATCATCAAGCCCAACCTGGCGCTGCAACGCCTCACCACCCGCGAGCCGGATGACGATATGTTGGAAGTCGCCATCACAGCGCTCAAAACCGTGTTGGCGGGGGAATAAAACGTCGCTCGTGGGGAAGCGCGCCCGCCCGAATCCCCATCACCGTCATCGTAGCATAGGGCTTGTGCTTGTTACGACGATAGGGACTGTGTGAATGGAACCGACTCCTTGAGCAACCCACGGTAGAGATAAACCGTCAACCGTTCCCCCCATGCGCGTTCCTCCGCCGTATCCTCTGGCAGCGGCCAGCGTAGCTGCTCGTAGAGCGCGAAGCGATGCAGGTCGAAGGCGGCCCGCAGCAGATTCCCGTAGACCTCTGATGCACTCAACGCCCGCAGCCAGGCCGCAAGCATCAGCCCGCCGCCCACAGGAATCGTCCACCACGCCCACACGCCCCAGATGCAGAACAGCAGCCCCCACCCGAAGATCCGCACGGCGGCGTTGACCTGCCCCCGCGCTTCGCCGACGGCGACCTGAAATGCCTCCGGCAGCAGGGGCCACAGGCGCGGCCAAGTCACGACGGCGTTCAGCCCGTAGCGTACCTCTGGGTATTCCTCCGCCGCCCGCAGCCGGTTCCCCAACGCGGTAGGCAGCAGGGCGGAATCCGCCGCCGGGTGCAACAAAATGACCTCCCGATCCAACGCGGCGTATTCCAGACATTCCCTCGGGTTGAGCGTGTCGAGGCCCCGGTGGTTCAGTTCTTGCCAACAACATTGTTTCTTCCTCAACCGTGCTGTAACCTTCCGCGTGATTGTCAGACGGAGGCGGTGGATGGGCCAGTAACCCTCCATGAGTTGCAGAAGGGGAAACTGCGCCCATTCCATCACCGCCGAGGAGGTGATAACGGCCAGCAGCGCGCCGACGAGGACTGCGATCTGTGCTTCGGGGGTGAGTGTCGCCCAGCTATCTAACAAGACCTGCCAGCCGTTGGGTTGCCGGGAAACCCAGGCTAGCAATCCCCCGCTCCAGAAGACTAAGGAGGAGCGCAGCAGCCGTGAGACCCACTGCTCTCCTAATCCCCCGCCGACTTCCTCCCAAAATTGTGTTAACATTCCCCCTCCTTCACCAGGCACCGGTGGTGGTGGGGGCAGAGCGGAACGGACTGTCCGGCGACCTGGGGTTGCCAGGTGAAATCACAGCCGGAAACCGGGCAGCGGTAGAGGACACCCGCTGCCGCAATGGGGCCTGGCTCTCCGCCCAGGGGGGAGTATCCGCGCATGGCCGAGCCGCTGCTCTCGGCGTGAGGCGCTAACATACTGACAGTGTCCTTCATTTCCTCCAGCGCAGCGTGTTCTTGGAAGATGTCTAGCAGACGATTGGCCGTCCGGCGAACGGCCTCTTCATTGCTGGTGTCCAGTGAGGTCAGCAGCGATTCGGCCTGGGACGCGCCGCTTTTTCCCAACATCTCCCCCAAGCGGGGCCGCAACGTTTCCGCTGCTTCTACAATTTCCTCGTTAGAAAGTGTGCCCATAAGGGTCCTCCAAATGTGAGGCATCAAACGTTAGCCTGTCTTTCAACGGCCAGCTTCTAGCTTCTAGCAATCAGCAACCAGCATTCAGCTTACACCCCCGTGTAGTAGAATCCCGCCCAGTAGAAGGAGGGCATCTCAGATTCCTCCACGATGTGTTGAGCTTTGACCCGTCCCTCGGCTATGTTGAAGGCCCGGAGCAAGAGCAGCAGGGTTTGCGGGGATAGATATTGTTTCTGGTCGGGGGCACGTTTCAAAAAGCCCATGGGAAGTCTCCTCAAGCGTGCCGGTGATGTGAAGTGGTGACATAAATCCATTTTATGCCTATTACCCACAACGGCAAACTCGCGCATGGTATTTTGCCCATGTGGGACGATGTCCATTTCACGGATATTCATTTCCGTCCCTCGTAAACACCCCCAAGGGGCCTAGTCTACGACGCTACGACGGGCCGGAATCCCTCACCCAAAACCTCACGCGCCTCGGAGACGACGACGAAGGCGTCGGGGTCTATCTCCGCGATGAGCCGCTTGATAAGCGTGACCTGCGAGCGCGAGACGACGACATAGAGCGCGGGCCGGGGCGTCTCGGTGTAGCCGCCACGGGCCTCCAGCAGCGTGACGCCACGTCCCAGGCCGTCTAAGATGGCGCGGCGCACCTCGACGTCTTTCTGCGAGATGATCAGGACGGAGCGGGCGTAGCTCACGCCCTCCTGTACCGTATCCACCACCCGGCTTGAGACGAAGCCGACGACCAGCGCGTAGAGCACCGGCACGATCCCCACCACGGCCGCGGCGGCCAGCAGGATGAGACTGTTTACCACGATGAAGCTCTGCCCGAAGGGGAC
>JAUWHU010000049.1 GCA_030605705.1 Thermoflexia bacterium
GGTATGCCAGTACGCCTAGCACGGTATGCGGCTTACTGACATACTTTCACGTTGGAAGTATGTCGATAGTGACATATTGACACGGTGAAAGTATGTCGTGTTAAACATACCGTGCCAGGGCGCCAGTTGTACCGTGCCAGCACGGTACGGCTGGCACGGTATGCGGCTTACTGACATACTTTTAACCCACATCAACCCTTTTCCATATATCCCATCCGGTTTCTTTTTTCTCCCTGGCCCCGGCCTCCATGAGCCAGACCACGGCCGGCTGTTCAAAGATGCTGGCCCAATAACGTAGTTCCGAACACAGCGCCCTGCGCCCCGCAGCATCCGTCACAGATACGTAGAACTCCCCGCCGGTCAGTTTCCAGTACCGTTCCCATTTTTGGCGACGGGGCGAATTTTCACCGCGGCTTTTGGTTGTCTTGACTTCAGCCTCGATGTATAGCGTGTGCTCATCGAAACGGGCTACCAGATCTGGTTCGTAGCGGCCCAGGTCTGTTTCAATGGGGTCCGGGTAGCGTTCGACCACGTAGCCGGCCGCGCGCAAATGCCGCTCGGTTTCCAGGATCAAGTAGATATGTCGTGCAGATTTATGCCGCGCCAGCAACCGAGGTAACTCCTGGGGAACCGGCTCTTGTCCAAAAAGCATCCGGTAAGCGTTTTCTCCTTTGTTCGTCAGGGCCATCAGGTGGGGACTAATGCGCTGCCAGCGAATCTTTACTAGCGTGATCATTCCCATTTCTTCCAAGCGGGTTATGGATTTTCCCAAACTGCCGCCTATACTCGCCATCCCCAGGTAGTAAGCAGCCGCCCGTGTGACAGTGGCGCGATACGGTTCACCGGTTTTGCCAAGGATCTGCATCATGGCAAAATCTTTGTCCATGCCTGTGTGAGGGATCACCCACCTCTGAAACCAGTCCGGCCAAACCTCTTTGGCCGCTACCGGCATAAAGTCGGCAGAATACAGCATGAAATTCTCAATCGGTAAGGGAGCATATTCGGTGTCTCTACTCGGTGGGTTTTCCTCAGCCTTCTCATTGATTACCACCGGAATTTCCGTTGGTGAAACAAGGGGCTTCTTCTTAGCCAGTTGCAAACCAGCCAGCTCCTCTCGCAACCGGCTAATTTCGGCCTCGTGCTCTGCATTGCTTTGCTGCCAGCGCTGACGTTCAATGTCCGGCAAAGGTGCTGGTATAGCGGGCGCGGGGAGGGTAGCTATTTGTTGTCTTAAACGCGCCAGCTCGGTCTGTACGGCTTGTCCAATGCGGTCGGCCAGAACGTCTGAGGGCACCCCGGCCAGACCCTGTTCGTGTTGTTTTGTTAGAGTATCTATTACTTCACTTGCCAGGTCTCGCGCCAGGGCCTCCAGAGCCTGGCGAGTTGCTTGCGCTTCGGTCTCTGCCGCACGGCGCAAGGCTTTCTCCGATGCTATCAGATTTTGTAAAACGGCCAGTTGCATAGCGTCACTCCCCCCAACCATTTGGGTTTTCCTCAAATGCGGGGACGGGGAGCGGGAGCGGGGAAGCAGATGGCTGTGTCTCTGTTGTCGATGAGCGTTGCAACCAGGGATTGGTCTCCACCACCGAGCGGCTGGCCCGTGCTAACCGGATTGCCTCCAAAGCACTCAGGTAGTTTTCTTGAGTGGGTTCGCCCACCCAACGGTTGACCATTATGGCAGCGGCCAGATATTGATCAGCAGCGTTCAGTAGGCCATCCTGAAGACTGATCAGGGCAGGCGGAGGGTAGGTCAAACTAATGATCTTAGCGAGCTCGGCGGCTGTTGATAAGCAATCTTGCGCCGCGTTGGATAGCGCATATACATCTTCAGCACTGGTAAGTACATCTACCAGTTGCGCGTCGAGGACTTGTAAGTCTGCGACTTGCCGTTGGGCCTGGCGGCGGTAGTTTTCTGTCTGCCGCACCGAGGGAGAGTAGATCACCGGTTGTCCTCCGGTGATAGGAGTAACCGCTTGCCCCAATTGATACAAACCCCAAGACACCCCTAATAAAACAATCAGGCCTAGCAATACCTTCCCTACGATCTTGCCCCAATGACGCAGGTATCTTCGTGAGATTTTCATGCGGTGAACCCCTCAAGAGCGAATGTTCTGGTAGGGGAATGCTTAAAATCAACCCGGATAACTACGAATTCATAAATCTTGTCTCCCTGATGACTGCGGTTGTTACGATACCTGCCAGTCACCTCGACCCACTGACCTTCCTGCAATAGCGGGTAATACTTTTTTGCATTTTGCCCATACACCACCATGCGAGCAGTTGAAGGTCCTTCTTTGTGGGGGCCTTGTAACCGCAACAGGAAAGCCAAAAAAGGCTGTTTTCCTCCATCATGCGTTTTTATTGTGTCGTAATAAATTGTCGTTGCTATGCCTGATAAAGCACATATATTCATG
>JAUWHU010000019.1 GCA_030605705.1 Thermoflexia bacterium
TCCGGCCTCAAGTTGAACTAGAAACCACTGAAGAAGTATCCAATTTCAGGGAGTCACTTCAATTATGTCTCTCCCTGCGGGAAGTTATACTTTTGTGGATCCTTAGTGAGGAAGTAGCTCATACTTATTATTAAAGGAGGCAATGAGATGAACTATGACTTCCGATGTTTAAAACCTTCAATTGGTTACGAAGAGTTAGCGGAGTTCATAGATTTGCCCGATAGGATTCTTAAATCGATCTGGGCTGTTTCTAGCATTTGTCACTACAATCCTGGAAGCAGTATTCTTCGAGAAGAAAATCCTAGATGGGTTACTTATTTGATCCTAAAAGGCAAAGTGAATATTTTCCGGGTTTCCATAAACGGGCGAAGGCAGGTGTTGTTGCACTTGGGGCCGGGAGAATGGTTCAATTTTATCCCCAGTCTGAAACCCATTGGCGATAGTTGTGTCAATGTAGACGCGTCCACTTATGTGAGAGCAGTTGTCATTAAAGACGATGATTTTCGCAGACTTCTAAGACAGCATCCTGAATTTGCTTATTATTTTCTCCTAAATATTGCTGGTCAAGTGCAGCAGCTGATTGATCTCTCCGCAACCTTATCATTTCTTTCTACGAAAGCAAGAATTGCAGATTTTCTGCTCAAACATGTTGATGGCGCAGGGGTGATTGAATGGACCTGCACGCAAGAAGATATCGGCGACCGCGTGGGAACGGTGGCAGATGTTGTCGGGCGAACGCTGCGCCAATTTGTTGATGATGGATTAATTGACATTCCGTCTAGGCACTGCATTATCATCAAGGACTGGAAAGGCTTGGAAAATGAAATCGAGTAATGATCAGTTTGGTATTTAAATAAACCGACAATAGTCTTTTCTTACTGTCATAAGTCAGATTTGGCCTACTATGATGGTAGCAATATCGGCTATTTTTACTTATACTAAGTTTGTGGCTTTCTGCATTGGTCAACAAGATGATGCAAAATGGGAAAAGGCCGTTCTTATAACCTTGTTACCGAGCGTATTTTTGGCGGTTAAGTGAAGCCCAATCCTGCCGCATCTCACTAATCTGTGTAGCCCCGTTCTAAATTGGTTTTTCGGCCAATGCACCATGTTATTGACTAGTACAAATATCTCAGCAGAACCGTATTGTCAAGGCGAGAACAAATTATGCCCCAAGGGAAAGAGGCAGTCCTCATGATTCGCTGGTTGATGCATTATGTGACAATTGATCATGGCGCATGGTTAATTGCTGATATTTTCCGACGAAGTATAAAGACACCGCTTCGGGCTTGGCTTGAAGCGATGTCTTTTTATTTTTCTAATTGCATCGTGTTTGCATTTGAATGAAACGAGTCCAAATTTAGGATAAGGAGGTTCAGGATAAGAGATGCGGAATAGTTTGGAGTGTCAACTGAGCGAACTATGAGAATTCATATTAAAAATGGAGGTAAGACTGAAATGAGCGGTAAATACATACTTGTCCATGATTTAGGAACCACCGGCAACAAAGCGGTCATTGTTGATGAGAATCTCGAGCTTTTAGCCAGTGGATACACTCCGTTTAAGCAATACTATCCACACGCGAACTGGGTTGAGCAAAACCCAGAAGAGTGGTGGACAGCGGTCGTTGAGAGCACCAAGGAAGCGTTCGAGACCAGTGGGGTTGACCCTGCGGACATTGCTGTGGTCAGTTTCAGTGCCCAGATGATGAGCCAGACTCCGGTGAGCGAGGATGGTGAGCTGCTTGTAGACCGCACGGCTATCTGGGCAGATTGCCGCAGCGGCGAACAGGCCGAGCGCATTCACAATCACTTCGGGGGACTGGATAATTATTACAAGATCCACGGTGTAGGTTGGCAGTCTGAGCTCCACGTGATCAATAAGTTGCGTTGGATCAAAGACAACATGCCGGAAGTCTACAACAAGACCTACAAGTTTCTCCAGGCAAAGGAATTCATCGCCCAGCGGTTGACGGGCAACTATGCAACTGAGTGGGGCGATGCCTCAATGTGCGCGTACATGGACATCAAGGAGCGCAAGCTCTCGGAGGAGATCTTTGAGGCGGCTGGAATTGATATGGACAAGATTCCCGATGTCCTCGAATCGCACGACATTATGGGCCACATCACGCCCGAAGCGGCCGAGATCACGGGGCTGAAGGCGGGGACACCGGTCTGCCTGGGTTCTGGTGATGTGATTTGCTCCGACGTCGGCGCGGGTGTGGTCGAACCTGGGATGGCTTACACGTACATCGGATCCGCCAACTGGACCGGCGTGTTCCGGGAAGCCCCTAGCACCGATCCGGCAGTAAAGATGAATTGCAGCACCTGTCTGCCCTGGCCCAACGCCTACCACCTGGTGCTGATTACAGCAGCCGGTGGCATCGCTCAACAGTGGGCCAAGGATAATTTCTATGGCCTCGAGGACTATATGGCCGAGAAACTCGGCGCCGACATCTATGATATCATGACTGATGAGGTGGCCAAGATCGCTCCTGGATCGGACGGCCTGGTGTTCCTGCCTTACCTGCGCGGCGGCGGCGCGCCACACTTTGATATCAATGCCCGTGGCGCTTACCTGGGTGCGGTCTTGCCGCACACGCGGGGACACTTTGTGCGCTCGCTCTACGAAGGTATCTCCTTCAACATCCGCTGGCTGTACGAGTTGTTCGAGTCGGTCAATGTCCCGATTTTCAACCTGGACGAGGTTCGGGCCATCGGCGGCGGCGTGCTGAGTGACGTGTGGATGCAGATCTATGCCGATGTGAACAATCTGCCGTTTGCGCGTGTCCGGAACCCGCAGCAGGCAACGGCTACTGGAGCGGCCATCATGGGTGGCGTCGGCGTCGGTATTTGGGACAGTTACCCTGAAGCGGCCAAACTGGCGGCTATATCCAAGCGCTTTACGCCGAACGCGGAAGCCACGGCGATGTACGACCAGCTCTACCCAGTTTACAAAGGTGCGTATCCAGCCCTGAAGGAAATCTTTGACAAGATTTCCGAATTCCAGGTCAAGTATATGCACGAGGAATAGAAGCATATCGGTCTGGGTCAGCGATGGCTGTCAGATCGGTGTCACCGCTGGTACGTTGAGGCAAAGCCCGGCGTACCAGCGGTGATGAGATAAAAACAACAAGCACATTGGGGGCACAAGATGGACTTGAAAGATAAAGTCTCCCTCGTTACAGGCGGGGCAGGCGGAATCGGAGTAAAAATTTGTGAAAAACTCGTAGCCTTGGGATCGTTTGTCTACGTTTGTGATATCAGAGAAGCAACCGAGTTGGTGGATCGCATCAATGCGAAATACCAGGAGCCAAGAGCATCTTCCGCCAGGTGCGACATATCAAACAAAAAAGATGTTGAGGCCACGTATCGTCGCATAGCAGAACAAAGAGGCGGGGTGGACATACTCATTAACAATGCGGCGGTGTATGGCCCCCCGAAGGCGCACCATTTTCCCGAGATCTCGTACAAGGATTTTATAAAAACGATTCAAATTGATCTTTCCGGTGCCGTGTATTGTACACTCCTGGCGATCCCCCACATGAAGCAAAAGGGTTGGGGCAGAATCATCTTTACTGCGGCCCCAATGTCTTCTTCGGGAATTCCATCGCCATACCTTGCGGGCAAGGCGGGTTTTATTGGTCTGACCAAGTACCTCTCGCAGAGATTCAGTCAAGACGGCATAAGGACGTTTGCTTTAGCGCTGAGGCACGTGGATACGCCGCTGATCAGAAAGGTAATAGCAAGTAGGGGGCGTGACGTCGAAGAGGGCGTCGAGGCTATGCACAAGAAATCTTTGACCGGCAAAATGATAACCCCCGAGGAAATTGCCGATATATATGCGCATTTCATATTGACTGCCTCTCCTGGTCTCAGTGGGACGGTCATTCTCGCAGAGGGTGGAATTACATACTTGCGGTAAGGAGGGAGATATGCGCGATTATAAGGGAAAAAATTGTATCGTGTTCGGCGCGAATAGTGTTGTTGGGATGGAAATAAGCACATCTCTTTCCCAGGGAGGCGCTAATCTCGGTCTGATAGACCTTGATTCTTATAGGCATGACGCACTTGTGGAAAACGTGGAGCATCCCGGCACTACAGTTGTCTATAAAACGGTCTTGTCCGGTCATGAATATAGCTTCAAGGAAGCTGTAGACGGGATAGTTAATGACCTGGGCAGTGTGGATTATCTGATTTGTGCTTTCTATCTTGAAGAGGAAAGGAAAAAAATAGATCCAGACGGCCTTGGCGTAGACACCTGGGACGAGTTACTCGAGGAGTGGGTACTGAATTATTTTCTGGTGACGAAAGCAATAGTGCCCTATATGATTCAGAGGAAAGCGGGAAGAATAGTTTTTGTAAATACGACCACTGGATATACTGGAGAGGGTGAAGGCGAAGGCGAACTCACTGGCGGTGGCTCTGTTTATGAATGTGCTTGTTCGAGTGCCATAACGGGAATGATGACTTCAATAGCCAGGGATATTATTCCCAAGGGAATTTCAGT
>JAUWHU010000589.1 GCA_030605705.1 Thermoflexia bacterium
CGTCCTCGGCAGGTCCAGGATTGACTTGGCCCCCGCGCAGACGACGATCATGGGGGTGGAGGCCAGCGCGGGCAAATCCGCCGAGATGTCCTCAGGATGACCGCGATGCACGCCGCCGATGCCGCCGGTAGCGAAGACCCGCAGCCTCGCGCGCCGGGCCAGGAGCAACGTCGCGGCGACCGTCGTGCCGCCGTGTACCCCGCGCAGGCCCGCCAGGGGCAGGTCCCGCGCGCTGACCTTGACGGCGCCAGCGCCGGAGGCCAACGCCTCAACCTGCACAGCGCTCAAGCCCACCGTGGGCGTGCCCCGCCAGATGCCCACCACGGCAGGCAAAGCCCCCTCCTCGCGGACCGCTTCCGCCATCTGCCTGGTGATCTCCACGCTGGCGGGATAAGCAAAACCGTGGGTGATGAGTGCCGACTCCAACGCCACCACCGGATGGCCTTCATCAAGAGCCAGACGCACTTCCGGGCTGACGGTGAGAGCACTCATGCCTCTTCTTCCTCTTCGACAGATGCAGGGTTCAGGTAACGCTCCAGCCAGGAACCGATGAGCCAGTAACGAAACTCGCCTCCTCGCAAGACCTTGATGGCCCCGATGACGCCGTACACGATGAAGAGCGTGTAAAACAGCATGAGAAGTCCTATCGGGCAAAAGGAAAGGAAAGTGATAGCCATCGCGGCTGCGACATCGTTGCCTCCCTCGGACATGGGGATGACCGCTAACATACCCGGTCCCAGCACCGCCATGTAACAGCCAAAGAACAACATGGTAAACACCAGTGGCAACGCCTGGTAAAGCGTCGCCTGGATGGCCTGGAATGTGACCTCGCGGGATTTCGTGCGCTGCGTGACCCAGACCGCAATCGGCGCGATGATGCCGTACACCGGCAGCAACACCCCGGCATGGGCCAGAGCAGACAACAGACATTCTTCTCGCTGCAAAGTTTCATCCATGAGCGTTTCCTCCTTAAAAAAGAGTTGGAAGTCAAGAGTTACAAGTTAGCAAGTTGCAAGTTAGCAAGTTGAAAGTTGTGCTGGCAGCAGTGTACATTAGTGACTGGTAACCGGTGATTGGTGATTAGTTGCGCCTCAGCGTTTCAGCGTCCCAGCGACTGCTCCGAAAATAACCCGGCTTGTCTCTGTCTCTGTCTCTGCTCTATCTTCTATCTCTATCTCTATCTCTATCTCTATCTCTGCCTCTATCTCTGCCTCTATCTCCTCGCTTATTTCTTGGTGCTGATGATGAGACCGCTGGGGCTGCGTCGCTCGCCCGGCGCGGCAACGGCAGGCGGAGGCCCTCCCCTGCCACCATCCGCTGGCTGCGGAGCGTAATTCTGCGCCTTGAGCCGCAACTCCTGCAACCGCTCTGCGAGGTCGGCCCGGCCATTTTGGCGGCTATCCTCCTCCAACGCAAACAAAAAGTCAAAGAAAGGTTTCTGCAACAACTCGCGGTTTTCCTGCAATTGCTGGTCAACCTGTTCAGCGGAGGTCTCCATCAACAAGTGGCGCACCAACACCACCTCTGGCGGCATGGATTCCTCCAGCAACTGATTCACGATCTCCCTCACCCGGGACAATGCCTGGAAAGTTTGTTCGTCGTCATCCTCATGGGCCTGCTGCATCCGCGCGCTCAATACGTAAGAAAAAGCGTCATCCAGCTCAGAGAAATGGCTCCGTGCCAGCTTGAGTGGTTCCTCGCTAAGCGTCATCCTCTGCAGGAGATTCAGGCGCTCCTGCGCCAGAGCCTCACTGCGTTTCATGATTTCTTCACGCAGATCCAAAATGCGCTGGCGTAGGTCGAGAAGGCGCGCCTTTTCCTCCTCGTCACCAGCCTGCTCTATTTTCTGGAGCAATTCCTGGAAAAAGGCATAATCCATCAGTGACAAGCCGGAGTGCACCAGCATATCCACCGTTGCCTCATCGGGAGCCTCCAACAACGCCTGCAAAAGCGTCCGGCGATTTGGTTCTTCCGCGAAGATCTGCACCGCCTGAGCTCGCCGGCTCAACATTTGCCCTACAGGGTGGTGCTCCAACAAATACTCGTGGGTCTCTTGATACTTCTTGAATTCCTCTTCAGCTTGAGGGCCGGCCGTGCTTATGATATGCAGGTTGTATTGCAAAGCCCCAAACAGAGTCTCGTCAACGAGATCACCGTTTTCGGCCAGCAGCTGCTCGCGGGCGTCCGGTGCGGTTTCCAGCAGCTCCTGAAGAAATTCTTGCTGTTTGCGACGGTGTTCCAGGTCTTGTTCCGTCACCCCATCCAGCTCCAGCACCCGGTGGACCATTGTCTCCATGTTGATGAAGGTCTCCTGCTGCAAAAGGTATCCCTTGCGCTCTTCTGACGGCAAAGAATCCATCAGCTGCCGGACCAAAACCCCGGCCGCCTTCTGGCGCTCCGCCTCGCTCTTGCCCGCCTCAAGAGGCAGGTAAAGCAAGGCCGCCTCTTTCTCCGGGTCGTGGTAGATGAACGGCAGGTTCAAACTGCCCCCCGCCCCGCAGGCGGAACACATTGCCACGTTGACGAAGCCACTGAGCATACGCTGCTTGGCTTTTGGATCCACCCGCACGTCGAGGATTTGCTCCACCGGCGTTTGAAACGGTCTGCCACAGGCTGGGCAAGTAACTTTAGCATAATACGGCATGATCAACACTCCTTAAGATAGAATTGAGATTTGAGATTTGAGATTTGAGAATAGAGAATAGAGAATCAATAATCTAAAATCGGATGGCGATTCACCATTCATCATTCATCATTCATAATTCATAATTCATGATTCATGGTTACTGCTCTCCTCCCACAAGGCCAACCCGGTCTGGCGGGGCAAGACTACATAGAAGGTCGCTCCCCGCCCCGGCGCGCTCTCCACCCAAATGCGCCCACCGTGAGCGCGCACGATCGCCCGTGTCAGGTACAATCCCAATCCCGTACCGGAAACGGCGCGCGTATCGGGGCTTTCCACGCGGTAGAAGCGTTCAAAGATGCGCTCCTGCTCCTCTAACGGGATCCCCATGCCAGAATCGTGTACGGAGATCGTCACCTCGGCAGGCGTCGCCTGCCCCGCGATGCGCACCTCCCCCCCCGGCGACGAGTATTTGATCGCGTTGGAAACGAGGTTGTCCAACACCTGCTCCAACCGCCGAGGATTCCCCTCAACGGCAGGAAAATCGGGTGGGAAGTCCAGCACCAGCGGGTGCTGCGCCTGCGGGCGGTAGCGATCCACAACATGACGCGCCACAGCCGACAAATCCACTTCCTCGATGTCCTGAAAAGGCAAACCACCGGCCTGCAAGCGAGAGGCGTCCAGCAAATCATCCACGAGGCTCGCCAGCCGATCCGACTCCTCCACAATCGCCCCTAACATCTCTTTCATCAACGCCGGGTCGCGCTGGGCCTGGGGCCGGCTCAAGGTCTCCGCATAGCCCTTGACGATGGCGATCGGTGTCTTCAATTCATGGGAGACGATGGAGATAAAAGTATCCTTCAAGGCATCCGCCTCGCGGAAACGGGTGATGTCACGGACAATGGCGATGATGTTAAGCAGGCGGCCCGAGCGCGCCAGCAACGGTGCGTAGGTGATCCCCACGCTCACCACACTCCCGTTCCGGCGGCGCAGTTCGCCTTCCACATAAAGCGGGCGACCCTGCCACAAGGGCGCGTCCGTCCCGGCGATCCGGGCCGGCCAGCCTGCCTCCAACACCTGCCGCAGCGTGCGCTCCGAGTTCCGCCGCGCCCAGACGATCAGGGCGTCATAGGGATGCCCGACGGCTTCCTCACCCGGCCAGCCTGTCAGCGTGGACAAAGTACGGTTGATGCGCGTCACGTTCAAGTCAGGGCCTAACACCATGATACCGTCCGCGCTGACATCTAACAGGGCATCCATACGCCGGCGCTCCGTCACCGCCGTTTCGTAGAGGCGGGCATTGTTCACCGCGATGGCCGCATAATCGGCGAAACTGGCCAGAACCTGGCGGTCATCGAGGGAAAAATGCAGGCTGTGCGAGCGAAAAACAAAGATCACGCCCAACAGCTCTTGTGTACGTCCTCCAGCCCGCCTGGAAATCCCTGATATGAGGGACTGTGGTTCCACCATCATCGGCAAGGCCACGACCTGCCGCAGGAGCAGGCCCGTCTCCTCGGCGATCTCCCCCAACCTCTCGCCCAGCTCCGGGATAAAGAAATCGGCGGGGCTGGTAACATCAGGGACATCCTCCACCAGCGACTCGAACGACGTTACCATCGCCGGCGGAAGTCCATAGCTCGCCCAAAAGGTGAAGGTTTTTCCTGCGGTACGCAGGGCAATCAACCCCACCTGTCCTTGCAGCAAATCCACAGCTCCCTGCAGGATCAAGCGCAAGACAGCCCGCAGGTTCAGGCGAGAGACGAGAGCCTGGGCAATGCTCAGCAGATAATCCCGCTGGCGAACTCGATAATCGAAGAAATCTAATGACATAATTTAAGTTGAAAGTTGGAAGTTGAAGGTTGAAAGTTAAGAGTTGAAAGTCGAAAGTTGGAATCAAACGCGATTAACGACTCGTGACTCCTGATTCTCTATTCTCTATTCTCTATTCTCTAATTCTTGATTCCCGATTCCTACCCTATTGGAAGAACGTGTAGTATTCCGCCATCTGCAGCGCCAGACGGCCGGCCTGCTGGGGGAAAAGGCCCAGGATCAGAGAAACCAAAATCAACACCACGATCAGCAACAACACTCCCCGGTCCTCCACGACGGTGATCGCTCTAACCCCCGCCTCTCCCACGCGCGGCCTGGTTCCCGTGGCCGGCGGCGTCAGCAACGAGCGAATGACGCCCACCAATCCCAGCACCACGCCCGCGCTGCCACCCAATGCCAGAAGCGCCCAAAGGAGATTCTCCGCCGCCAATAAACGATAAAGTCCCCAACGCACCGGGAAGCTCAGCGAGATCGGGAACCCGGCCAGAGCGATGCCTCCCACCATGAAAGCAACAGCACGCCAGGGAGCACGCCAGGCAGCACCCAGCACTGCCTCCCGGCTATCATCCCCACCGCCCACGTCCCGCAATCCCTGCAGACCCAACGTCATCAGGGAAAGAGAAAGTGGCCGGGCCAACAACAGCATGGAAGCAAGGACAATGCCCTCCACCCGTTCCAGCCCCAGAGCCAGCAGCATCGCCCCGTTATCCACCAGCGTCGCGTAGCCCACCAGACGGCCCAGACTTTGCTGTGAGGCGGCTAACAATCCGCCAATTATCATCATCAGCAATCCCAACGCCGTAAAAAGCGGCCCGAAAGCGGCTTGCCTCTCCAACCAGGCGTAGGATTGCAAATAGGACAAGAGCATGAACCACACCGTCCCCAGGTTGACCGTGAAAATGAAAGTCACCACGGGGGGCGAGCCGTTCATCGCCACGTTGGAGAGCCAACTCTGGAACGGCGTGGCTCCAAAGAGAATGGCGAAGGACAGACTCATCAAAACGGCGGCGCCGCTCAACAGTCCCTGGTCATTTGGGAAAGTCGCAAACAGGTCCAGCAGCAGCTGAGTGATCATCAAACCGGGCAAGGCCAAGACAGCATAAGCCATGTAGCGCAATCCACCACTGGTACGGCTGCCATCGCCGTGCTCCTCGGTACCTGCTCCCCCCCGCAGAGTCTCCGGTTCGTGCAGCGGGAAGACGGCTAAGATAGCCGCCATCACAACGAGGAGGGCGGTGTAAACGACCTGTTCCACCAGCAGCGCACCGGCCAGCAAAGACACGGTCACCAGGCCAATGGGGAAAAAATTAGAGTGGGGCAAGAGTCGCCAGGCCACGACAAACAAGCCGGCGGTCGTGAAGAAAAGGAAGGCCAGCGCAAAGCGGTCCACAGGCTGCACGATCAATTCGCGCCCCAGGATCAGCAACGGCTCTCCCAGCTTAATTTCTAATGACCCCAGCTGCCAGGGCTGCGTCAACGGCAAAAAGACAATTACCGCGCCAACCAACCCGGCAGTCAGCACGCCTAACCAGGCCATCACGGTAGTCCAACGTCGCAGGAATTGTAACCCCACGGCCATCACCACCGGCACGCCCAAGATAAAGATCGGGCCAGGAACAGTCATTCTGGCACCTCAACCACGGCGAGATAAGAGACCACCAACCCTACCAGCAGATTCATCATTATCAGCAATCCGGTAACCAACAGACCGGGATCCTGAGAAGAGTAAAACATGTCCAGGGCGGCCAATAAGTTGAGTACCCCCACCCCCACCACCACGACATCCTCCTCGGTGCCGATAAACAGCAAGGCCAGCACCGTCAGCAAGAAGCAGGCCAGGGCCAGGTTCTCCGGGACAAAAGGCAACGCGTAACGTTGTGACGCCAGGTAAGCAATCAAAGTGAATGTGGCGAGAGAGAAGGCACGGAAAGGTAAATCCGCCGCCCAGTGAAAATGAGAACGTCCACCCACCGCATCCTGCCGGACACGGGCGCTGAAATAAAGCGCGCCACAAATCAACCAGCCCACCAGCATCTTCAGCAGCGCCAGTTCTGGACGGTTAGCAAAAAGACGCGAGAAAAGCAAGGCGAGAAAGAAATACTGCACAAACAGGGCCAGCAGGCGGATCCGCCACTCAGCGATGAGGTAGATCACCGCGCCGGCCAGGAACAGGCCCCACACGGCCGGCCCAGACGTGAGGTGAGAAAAACGTGCAAGCCAGGCAACGAGAGGACTCATCGGTTCAACGCCACCAGCAATCCGAGCAGAATCACCAACAAAGACCACAGCAACGCGCCGCTGCCCTCAACGACCTCGGCTACGACGCGCACCACGCCCAGCAGGTGCTCCGCCCCTCGCCACAACGAGCGGTAGAGCCACTGCAAGTCCAGCAGGTCCAGTACCGGCTTCAGCGGCTGCCAGTCAGGTCTCCCCAGCCAGACCAGCCCGCCGGCGAACGCCAACGTCACGCCCCACAGCCCCAATCCCGGCCAGGAGAAGGGGAACGCCGGAGCCAGGAGCGCGCCACCGACCAATCCCCCTACCGGCAGGGCCAGCCCGACGAGCAGGCTGGCGTGTTGCCAGGGCCAGGGAGGAGAAGTCACGCCGACGGCCGGATGCGCGCTTTCTCGGATGAGAGTCGCCCCGGTCAGCGCCCCTCCCAATATCAATACCATCCGCCAGCCCCACGGAGCTCTCACCAGCCCGGCTCGGAAAAGCGCGCCCACAGGCGAAGGCGGAGCACCCAACAGAAAAAGCAAGGCCAACCATCCCGCCCACGACCAGAAAATCCGCCGGGGCTCACGCCCCCGAGAAAGCAGCCGGAGCGTCCAGCCGGCAAACCAGACGGCCAGCGCCGTCAGAAGTACCCCTCCCGTTCCGCTCCCCCCACTCCCGGCGACAATGACGCCCAGCAGCGCGTAGGCGCTCCACGAGATCGCGCTCGCCCCTCGTTCGTTCCAGGCCCGGACGCCTCCCCAGAGAAGCGAAATCGCGCCCAGAGCCAGCACCCAGGGCTGCAACAACTCAATCCCGGGGAGCGCGCTCAAGCGAGCCAATAATCCCATCCCCAACACCGAACCTAACAGAGAGATCAAAAGCAAGGGGCTGAGGTTACCGGTTCGCCGGGGAAAGACAATGTGCGCCGGGTAGACTCCCACACGCAGCAAAGCAGCGACCAGCAAGAGCACCAGGATCGAGGTCGGCGGGCGCATCAGCCACCAGAGAACACTATCCCCCCAACGCCCCAACAAAAGGGCCACGGCCCACAAAGTAAGGGAGGCCAGGCCGTGGAGCGCCAACCCAAAGGTGATGCGTTCGCCATCGCCGCCCGCGAGCAAACCGGCGGCGGCCCACAAGAGGTCAAAGATAGCCCAGGCCACCAGCGTCGTCAGTATTGAGCCGCCCGCCAGGGCCACCCAGGTCACCAGCAAAACCAATAATGCCAAAACCCCGGCCAGCGGTGCCGGCGGGCGCGAATCCCCTAACTCCACCCACGCGACGCCGCTGAAAGCCAGACCCACGGCCAGTCCCATATTCCAGATCGCCGGCGTGATGTCCAACAGCAGTTGCCCTCCCAATACCGTGGAGGGCGACCAGCTAGAGAAAAGCCACCGGCCCTCCGGGGGGAGAGCCAGCCAGAAAAGCGTCACCAGCGTCAGCCAGCAGGCCGTTGTCGGCTTGCGCCACGAATGTAGGCGCGGAACCCCTTCCAGCACCAGTAACAACAGCGCCCCGGCCAATCCTGTGTAAGCCAAAAGCGAGTATGGATATGACATTGAGAACTCCAACGAACAATTCTAACACATAAAGTCTTTGTGACAAGACGGGAATCAGTCATCAGCGGTCAGTCGTCAGCGGACAGCAGACAGCGGTCAGCAGTGAACCGTTAGCAGACAGCGGACAGCGGATAGCAGACGGCGGATAGCGGATAGCAGACAGCGGATAACACATTGCCATTTCGCCCCATTGCGGTAGAATAACAGCGACACAGTGAGGAGAAAAGGGTCTATGGAGCCAGAAATCTTGAACGATCGTTACCGTCTGGAGGAGCTGTTAGGCACGGGGGGCATGGCTACCGTTTACCGGGGGCACGATCTGTTGTTAGATCGCCCGGTCGCCATCAAATTCCTCCGCGAGCCGTACGCTGGGGACCCGGCCTTCCGCAGCCGCTTTTTGGAGGAAGCCCGGGCCGCAAGCCGCCTGGACCACCCCAACGTGGTGCGCGTCTACGATGCCGGTATCGCCCAGGAAAGGCCCTACATCGTGATGGAGCTGGTCGAAGGGCAGGATCTCAAAACGCTCATCCGGCAAAAAGCCCCTTTACCCGTGCCGCAAGCCCTGAGCATCACACGTCGAATCTGCGCGGGAGTGGGACACGCCCATCGCGCACGCCTCATCCACTGCGATCTCAAACCACAAAACATCCTGGTGACGCCCCACGGCGAGGTCAAAGTGACCGACTTCGGTATCGCTCGCGCCTTCCGGGAAGGGCAAGCCAGCACCGAGAAAGAAAAGGCGGTCTGGGGCAGCCCCCACTACATCTCGCCGGAACAGGCCGCCGGAGAGCCGCCTCTCCCCGCCTCCGATGTCTACAGCATCGGTATCATGCTCTATGAGATGCTGACGGGAGTCCCGCCCTTCCACGCCGACGATCCCACCGCCCTGATCATCAAACACTTGCGCGAGGAACCGGCAGCGATGCGCTCCTTGAATCCGCGCATCCCGCCACGGCTCGAGTGGCTGGTACGCAAGGTGCTCTCCAAGGAACCCGCGACGCGCTATCGCCACGCGGATCAATTCGGCATGGTGATTGATGAATACCTGCGCGAAGGCGACGAACAAACCATCCCCCACCCTCTCGTGACGGATCAAACGCCCCTCCCGCCAACTGCACAGCCCCCTCCTTCCGCCGCGCCGGCTGCGCCCACCATCGCCGTGCCCCGGGCCACGCCAGAGTCCGCCGACGATACTTCCGGCCCAGATTGGCTGCTCTGGGTTTTGTGGCTCGTGGCGGCCATCGCCGTCCTCGGCCTCATCCCCTTGTGGTGGTATACCTATCACACCTACACAGCGCCCACGCTGCCTCTCTCGACCGCGACCGTGACCGCGATCGCCACGGAACCGGCAGGACAAACGGTCGGCGTGCCCAATCTGGTGGGGTTAAGCGCCGCCGACGCACAACGGCGGGTCGAGGATTACGGGTTGCGTTTGAACGTGCAAGATGAGCAGGAGACCCCTGACGCACTCCCGGGCACCGTCTTGGAACAAACCCCGCCTGCCGGCGCTCAAGTGTCCACCGGCGACACGGTAAATATCGTGGTCGCAGCAGGAAGAGCCTTCACCCTGCCCAATGTGGTAGGCTACCGCGCCACCGACATCATCCCCCACCTGGAAACGGAAGGACTCATCATAGTCACCGAAGAGACGTGGAGCGCCAAACCACAGGGCGAGATTTTGGAACAGGTTCCCATCGCCGATAGTGAAGTGACGAGCGGGGATACCATCACCCTCACCATCAGTGGGGGGACGGAACACCCCATCCCGCTTCAAGTCAACTTCAACGGCCGGATCGTGCTGGAAACAGCTGCGGTCCCGCAGCTGGCCTTTCGGGCCGGCGACAGCATCCCCGTGACGCTGCAGTGGCACGCGCTGCAACCCGTGGATCGCTCCTACAAAGTCTTTGTTCACCTACTCGCAACAGACGGGGTCACGCTGATCGCCGCCGGGGATAGCGAACCCGTCAACGGACTCAATCCTACCTCTGCCTGGCAGGCGGGTGACATCGTCATGGACCCCCACCAGATCGCCATTCCCCAGGGGGTTGCGCCGGGAACCTACCAGATCCGAGTGGGGCTTTACACCGCTGAAGGTCGCTTGCCGGTCAGCGATGCTGGACTGGCCCAGGTGCATGACAACAGCATTTTTGTGACCAACGTAGTAATCCAAAAATAGCGGCTCAGCGTCATAGCGTCCCAGCGTTCTAGCGACTGCCTCGAAAATAACCCGGCTTGTAGTAGGCGAATCCCGTGGGCTGTTGGCCCTGGGCCATAGTATCGCCGTGATTCGGGGAACCACAAGGGTTCCCCCTACAAATGAAATTCTAATGCTTTTGTGGTATAATTCTCTTGCAAAATAGTGCGTGATATATCGTGGTAGACTTCCGAGGCCGTGGAGATAGGTTCCGTGTAGACCTCGGAGATCTGAGATAAGGAGATTTTATGAACGGACAAGGAAACAGCACCTTCATCTACCTGATCCTGCTCGTCGCCGTCATCTTTTTAGTTTACAGCTATATCGGCGGAGAAAGTCCCGCCCTTGACAACCTGCCCATCCAAACCCTCGTGACGGATATCAACACCGGGAAAGTCGCGAGTCTCGCGGTGAGCGGCGATACCCTTAAGGTGACATACACCAATGGGAATCTTGCGCTCTCCCGAAAGGAACCCGAATCCACCGCCATTGAGCAGCTATTGGCTTTAGGCGTCAATGAAGAACAGCTAAAGGGCGTCAAGATTTCCGTGGAGGAACCCACCGACTGGTCGTCGTTGTTCAGCGTCGGCGGCACAATATTAAGCATCGTCGCCTTAGGGGTGATCGCCGTCATCTTCATCCGCCAGTTCCAGGGCGTGAACAATCAGGCCATGTCCTTCGGCAAAAGTAAGGCCCGGATGTTCAGTGGCGACCGCCCCACTGTTACCTTTGACGACGTGGCCGGCATTGAGGAATCCAAAGAGGAGCTCGAAGAAATCGTCGAGTTTCTGAAAGAGCCTCAAAAATTCATCCAATTGGGAGCACGGATTCCCAAAGGGGTGCTGCTGGTAGGTGCGCCGGGCACCGGCAAGACCCTCCTGGCAAAAGCCCTCGCCGGGGAAGCCGGCGTGCCCTTCTTCAACATCTCCGGCTCGGAATTCGTCGAGATGTTCGTGGGAGTCGGCGCGAGCCGCGTCCGCGATCTCTTCGATCAGGCCAAACGTCACAGTCCCAGCATCATCTT
>JAUWHU010000349.1 GCA_030605705.1 Thermoflexia bacterium
TGGTCAGGCCCCACCGACCGCCGCATGAGACCCGGTCTCATGAATTTTTCCCGTCCCCTGTGGGTGCGCGATGTCATGGTCGCCAACGGCGATGCCGCCAAACCCATCTGGATCACCGAGATGAACAGCAACGTCGTCCCCGAAGGACTGCCCACCAATTTTGGGCGCGTCACCGAGGAACAGCAAGCCAGTTACGCCGTCGGCGCTCTGGAGCGTGTACAGCGGGAATGGCCGTGGGTGGGCGTTGTCAACGTCTGGTTCTTCAAACGCGCCTCAGACCAGGAGCAAAACCAATCCTGGTACTATTTCCGGCTGGTGGAACCGGATTTCACCCCTTTGCCGGTCTACGGAGCACTCAAGGATTATCTCACCACGCTGGAGCCGACGCTTTACCGGGGCTACCACGCGGCGGATACCTGGCAGGTCGCCTATACCGGGACGTGGGAAAAGGATGGTAACCTCCAACGCGGCGCGCCCGGCGACACGCTGACTTTTGCCTGGGAAGGACGTACCCTCACGTTGTTCCCCGGCCCCGGCGATGCGGTGGTGCGCGTCTCCGAGGATGGCGGCCCCGACGTGGAAATCACTCTGCACGGCGAACCGGTCAATCTCTCCCGGAGGCTGCTGGAGCGACGGCGCACCCTCACCCTCACCGTCGTCTCCGGCGATGTCACCCTCCGCGCCTTCCAAGTGCGGTAAGAAGTGAGGAGTTGGGAGTGAGGAGTTGAGAGTGAGGAATTAGGAGGGAGGAGGGAAGAGTTAGGAGTTGAAGTAGTTTTTCCTAATTCCTAACTCCTCATCCCTAACTCCTCATTCCTAACTCATAATTCCTTATCTCCCGTCCTCGCTCTCTGCCCTTTTTGGGATATAATAATGAAGCTGCCTCTTGTGGTTCCCTGAATCACGGCGATAAATCGCCTACTACCAGCCAGGTTATTTTCAGAGCAGGATTACCGCAAAATCGCTAAGACGCTGGGACGCTGAAACGCTGTGACGCACCCAGTCACCAGTCCCAAATCACTAACCCATTTTCGGAGTAAATTTTGGAAATTGAAAATCCCGTGATCCCGCAGAGTAACACCGGTACAATTCGCGCCGTGGACATTGACCACGAGATGCGTACCGCTTATCTCGACTACGCCATGAGCGTGATCGTCTCGCGCGCCTTGCCGGACGCTCGCGATGGCCTCAAACCCGTCCAGCGGCGCATCCTCTACGCGATGTACGATATGGGCATTCGCGCCAACTCAGCCCACAAGAAATCCGCCCGCATTGTGGGAGAAGTGCTGGGAAAGTACCATCCCCACGGCGATTCGGCTGTCTACGAAGCGATGGCGCGCATGGCGCAGGATTTCTCCCTGCGCTACATGCTGGTGGATGGGCAGGGCAACTTCGGCTCCATTGACGGGGACTCACCCGCCGCCATGCGTTATACCGAGGCCCGGCTGGCCCCCATCGCTATGGGAATGTTGGAGGATATCGGGAAAGAAACCGTGGACTGGGGCGATAATTTCGACGGGACGCTGCAAGAGCCGCTGGTGCTTCCCTCCGCGCTGCCGAATCTGCTGCTCAACGGTTCCTCCGGCATCGCCGTGGGCATGGCGACGAATATTCCCCCACATAACCTGCGTGAAATTCTCGACGCGCTGCTCTTCATGTTGGATAACTGGGACCGCCGGGACGAGGTGGTCGTCGAGGAATTGCTGGAATTTATCAAAGGCCCGGACTTCCCCACCGGCGGCATTATCATCGGGCGAGCGCCCATCGTGCAGGCCTACGCCACCGGACGGGGGAAGTTGATCGTCCGCGCCGTCGCTCACGTTGAAGAAATGCGCGGTGGCCGGTTCCGCATCGTCATCACCGAGATTCCCTACCAAGTCAACAAATCAAACCTGCTGGAACGGATCGCCTTGCTGGTGCGCTCCGGCAAGCTGGATGAGATCAGCGATCTGCGAGACGAATCCGATAGACGGGGCATGAGCATCATCATCGAACTGAAGCGTGGCGCGCAGCCCCAGAAGGCGCTGAACCGTCTCTACAAGTACACGCTGCTGCAAACCACCTTCGGCGTGCAATTGCTGGCC
>JAUWHU010000434.1 GCA_030605705.1 Thermoflexia bacterium
CCCTTTCATGTCCGGGAAGCCCGTCAGATGCCGGCTCCCAGAATGCGCGTCTGAATGGCTAACAAAGTGCGAGTAACTTGCTGCATCACCGTCGGCTGTTCGAGTAGCTGCAACCCCGCCTGGTAAGTGGCAAGTCCGGCCTCCCGCTGCCCCGACTTAAATAACGCGACGCCTAACGTCAGCAAAGTATCCCCCTGGTGCTGGCGATCCTCCAGCTCATCGAAAAGCACGATCGCCGCGCGCCATACCTCAATAGCCTCGTCTCGACGCCCCATTGAAGCATAGATCCCTCCTAAATTCCCCTGGGCTTGCGCCTCGCGGGATTTATCCTCCAGACGGACGAAAATACGCCGGGCTTCTTCGATGGCCTCGCGGGCAGCTTCCCAATGACCCTGCTTGCGCCGGATGATGCCGATGTTGTTCAGCATCTCCCCGGCCTCAACCTCGCGCCCGTCCTCGGCAAAGTGCTCTAAAGCCTCGTTGAAACGCCGAGCCGCCTCGTCGTACAATCCTTCCTCGAATAATCGCAACCCTTCTTTTTGCAGTTCCTCTGCCGTCAATGCCATCACACGTCACTCCTTAGTAGGTGATTTCCAAAAGCCCTTCGGCGATCTGCCGCAAAGCCCCCGCCGGCATTTCTGCCAGATTCATCGCCAACTCCAGGTAACTCCGGTTAATGGGTCGCAAAACAAATTCTCGCATCTCAGCTGGTAATTCGGTGAACTGTTCAAACTCCCGTTGAGCTTGATGCCACATCCCCACCTCACTATCGGAGTCCAAGAAGAAGTCCAATGGCGACACCAAAGCACGCGCCACCAATTCCAATTCGGCCAACGGAATGGGCATCTCTCCATGCTCGTAAGCGGCGATGGTGGAGATAGGCTGTTCCAAAAGTTCCGCCAGATATTCTTGGGTATGCCCGGCCTGCATCCGCGCCTGTTGCAAGCGCACCCCCACGATTCGGTGGCGCAGAGACAAGAAAGATTGCGGGGCGGGAAGATTCTCTTCCGCATCCTCGTCGGCCAAACTCTCTCGGCGTAAAATGTACAGCGGGTTGCCCAGATAGCGGCCCAACAGCTCCAGCTCCGGGAGAGAGATTGATTCAGATCCCTCCTCATAAGCGGCGAAGCGCACCGGTGAAATCCCCAGTACCTCAGCACAGGAGTCTGGCGTAAAATGCGCGCGCTCCCGCGCACCGCAAATCAAGGCACCTATAATTCGACTGCGTCTTTCAATAGCTTGCTGGTTGGGCATTTTCACTCTCCTCGCAATTGCGTAAAATTTCCTTAGAGAGAAAAGGGTAAATATTCTAATTTATTTTATGCCATGATATTTATAAAATGAAAAATAAATCGCGCCACTGACCTATACGCTAACAGCCATTTTACATTATAGCATATTCCTTTTCAGGAGCAATATTTTACGCTCCGGCAAGCCCTGTACGGTCTGAAAAAAACTACGCTGTGACCAGCTTTTTTTCCACACCCCTCGCCCTCCCCTGCCGGTTGTGTTGCCCGCACCCTCATCCCCTAAATACCAGAGATGGCAACGATCTGTGAGGGGCCGTCGCCTGACAATTCTAACCTCGTCTGTGGGTAACTGGCGTTTTTCGGTGGAAAACTACCACTTTTTGTGGAAAACTCCCCCTCACGAAAACTACTTTCCTCCCAGGGGATACAGCGCTCGCTATGATTTCCAGGTGAGAAAAACTGTCGTATCTCTGGATACCAAACGCCGCCAACTCAATTATCCCCGTACTTTCCCCAGCGGCCTGACCCCGTAATTCCGGCTATCTACTGCAAAGGCGCACCTTTAACCCTAAATGTAGGAAGAGAAAAGTGTTTTCCACACAATCCCCCCCTCTACTACTATTACTACATAAATACTTTTTGATTTAGTAATTAGTAATTAGTGACGGGTCTGTCTCACAACAGAGTAGCGGCTTAGTAACTACTGCGAAAATAATCTGGCTTGTAGTAGGCGTTTATCGCCGTGATTTAGCGAACACTATGCGAGTTATTGCCCGGTGAATTCTGGAATGGCTGCCGCGTAAAGCCGGTTCTTGGCGATAAGGTACAATACGTGTGGCTCCTCGTTTACCTCCAGTGACTCCAGCTGTTTTAACATATCACCGGGGAGACGATATTGATGTAGAAAATGTCCCCGTTTATCCAGCACGATAACCCGCTCATTCTGTGGGTCGCCCAGATAAATTTGTCCCTTCTCCGGCTCTCGTTCGATGACCATCGTTGTAGGGTGGATATGGGGGTCGGGCAATCCCTGGATGTTGAATGAAAGGTCTTCAGCTCCCTGAAAGTAGGCGTGGAGTGTGCCATCGCCCAACAGCAGATACAGGCGTTCGTCCAGTCCCATCCCCAGGGCTGTCTGGAGCTGCGGTGCGTTCTCCGGCGCAAAATAGGGCCGGGGAGGACTGTCATAAAGTCCATTGATGGGCGTATATTTGAGGATTTGGCATTCTTGCCGGGCGATCAGGTAGAATTGTTCACCGAAGGTACCGATCATCGTCACCGTGCCGGACGGCAGCTCCCCCTCGAGCCGTTGCCGGGTGATATTTCCCGGCCCCAGCAAAGGTTCGTAAATGTAGAGATTGCCATTGTCACCGTAGATGAGAACCGCGCCATCGGGATAGCCGGTACCCGGTTCCATCCAGGCCAGATCAACCAGGTGTTCTACGGACTCGCCAAAGAGCATTTGACCGCTTTGGAGAATGGGAATGGTAGCAGCAGAGGCCGGGGTGAGGCCGTCTGCGGAAAGCGGTAGCCCGATGACCTCATCAGTGCCCGGGTTCAACAGGTAGACCCAGTTATGGGCTACAATGAAGCGACGCGGTGCCGGGCTAGACCCCAATTCCATAATGGGCGTGGCGGAAAGAACGGCGGCGTTTTCGAGTACGTCAAGTGTTTCTTTGGCTTCGGTGTGTAGAACTTGGGCCTCAGTATTTTGCGGGTCCAGCGTCAGAACCTGTTCGGAAAGCTCCAGTACGTGTGACCAATCCTGGGGCGACTGGCTGTTGTAGGCAACGGCCCGTGCCTGCAAGGCGTCTCCCAGGAGTACCGCCCCGCGCATCGCGCCGCCAAGTTGCGCATAGGTGATGAGGGTGATAAAGGCTACCGTGAGAAATAATCCTAACGCCAGACCACCCATCAGGGCCGTGCGTTCTTGCGGGACGCGCCGGCGAGGACGTTCCTGGCCCTCGGCGCTTTTGCCCGGCAGCAGCGCCTGCACCAGGGGCTTGACCGGGATGTTCCTGCGCGTGCGCCGGCCTGCTTTGCTTTGCGGCTCTCGTTCAACGCGGCGCAAGTTGAGACGGGGGAGTCGCGGGAATTTCACGTCGGGCAGCTGGACGCGACGCGCCGGCACTTTTGTCGGAGAGGTCTCGCGTGGAGCCGTGGCGATAATGGAGGTCGTGGGTATCTCAACTGGGACTTCCGCCGGCTCTTCCGTGACTTCGTCCGGGGGAGGAGGCGCAGCCTCTGTCGGGGACTCGGGCGTGACTTGCGGTTCTCGTTGCCATAGAGTGGAGAATCGCCGGGGAGTGGCCGCCGGTTCGGGAGCTGTGGCTGTGGGCTGCGCCCGTACCAGGACGGCGCAGCCACTCACCTGGCTTGCCGCCAGCGTTGCGGCGATTTGTGTGCTGCATGGCTCCGGCTCAGCGCTGGCGAGCGTTTCTGCCCAGCGCTCGTGAGTTTGTACCTCTGCGATATCCGTTACCGCGAACAGGAATCTGCAACCCTCCGTCACAGTGGCATAGCCGATGTGGATCACGGGCGGCAGAGAGGCGCCCAGGGGCAGCAGCGGGCGATCTTCTGGGGGAAAAAGTTCTATACCTCTGCCTGGATGATAGAGGAACGTGTTACCGGGGCCTACCTGCCCCAGAAAGAGATCCTCACCGCGAAAAACCGCGCAGGTGATGCTGCCGGAAGCGTGCCGATCAGGGCGGCTGGCAGCGTTGGCGCGCACCAGATAGCGGTTGACTTCGGCCAGGGCGCGGCGGAGCCGTGACACGATATTGCCTGGCGAACTCCAGTAA
>JAUWHU010000061.1 GCA_030605705.1 Thermoflexia bacterium
GAACCAGGACGGCACGTCAGGCGAGGAAACCACCTGGTTCCGCGTGACGGCTTGGCGGCGTTTGGCGGAGACCGCGGCACAGTACCTGAAGAAAGGCCGCCAGGTACTCATCGAGGGGCGACTGAAGCCCGACCCGCAGACCGGCGGGCCGAAAATTTGGCAGCGGCAGGACGGGACCTCCGGGGCCTCTTACGAGATCACAGCGTCTACCATCCGCTTCCTGGGCCAGCGTGGAGAGACCACGGCTGCTCCCCCCAGCGGCGCGCCGCCAGTGGAAAAGGTCGAGGAAACCAAAGAAGCCCCCCTGCCGTTTTAGGCTCAAAGCCCCATCCCGGCTGCTGCCCACCACTACCGAGTGATGGGCAGCGACGGGGGGAAGGGAAACCAGTTACGGCACAGGCACATCACACATAAAAAAAGGGTTCTTTGGGAATTCCCGTGGTGTAGGCCACATTTAGTGGGTCTCAGGCAAATAGCCGATACCCCTCCAAATCCAAGTATAGTCTTTGGAAGAGGTGTGTCACGTTGAGAATTCCGTAGCAACGCCGTTTCAGCACTTTAACTTTGTTATTGAAGCCTTCCACAAATCCGCTGTTGTGACGCTGTCTGAAGTAGTTGAGAATCTCGTTCCACCAGTTGTGTAACGTGGTAATAAACCGGTTGAAGCAATTTAAGCCGCTGTCACGCACTGCTTGGCACCATGTCTCGAATTTACTGGCGGCCTCTGCCGGGGACAGTAGTGTGTCAAAGATCTGCGTTAGTTGTTCACGGAGCTGATAGGCGAGTTGGAGGCGCGGAGCGTATTGAAAGAATCTTTCCAGACGGATTTGTTCCTCGGCGGCGAGAGCCTTCTTCCGGCGGCGGAACAGCCACATCACGCCGCGCAATTCCTGATACTGGGCTTTGGGCAATTGCTGTTTCAAGCGTTTCATTTCTTGCTTGCGCAGGTTGTCAGCCGCTTTGTAATATTGCTTGGCCACGTGGAAACGATCTATCACGATCGCTACTTGACATTCTGGATCAGGGTCGCAAGATTCGTGGACGGCGTTCACATAGCCTTCCCACATATCGGTACACACCGTGCGCACGGTGTGTCGCAGGCGGGGTGGCATCGAATCGAAGAAGGCCTTGACGGTGGCCTTTTTCCGGTCTGGTAATACAGTCAATAGCTGAGTCTTGCCGGCCGCGGTGTGGGTGGTGATAATGGCGAGGAAATCACGATGTCCTTTGCGGCGGGCCACTTCGTCGATGCCGATGACTTCCAAGTCCTGGATTTCTTCCCAATCCACTGCAGCGTTAATACGGCGTTCCAGCACGCCCAGGACGGTATCGTAAGAGAGCTGTTCCTTCCGACTAACGTCTGTGATCGTGCTGTTGACTAACTGCAACAACACATGCTCTTCATAGATGCAGGTCAGGGGACTGCGTAGCGCTTGCCAACTCAACAGCTGTGTGGTGATCACCTTCCGCTCTGGCGTGGAACAGTGAGGGCAAAGGAACCGTTTGGGGCGAAAGGTGATGTACGTGGGATGCCCCAGCACCGGCAGATGCTGCACGGTGCTCGGATCACCATAGCCGTGAGAACGTGTGATCTCGCGTCCACAGCTGCGACACTGCGTATGCTTCACTACACTGCGCACGGTGATATGATACCCGTCGGCAGCCATTTTCACACTAACGATTTCAACCCCGGGTAGTTCCAGGGGAATGTACAATGTGGGCTCGGCACTATTTGCAAAACATAGCGAAGTTGACATAGGAATGACCGCCTTTATGTGTGAGATAAGCCAATTGTACCATTTTGGTTGCAAAAAGCCACCACTAGATGTAGGGGATACCACGCCAATTCCCAAAGAGCCTAAAAAATAGGTTACTGTATTTCGCATAATGGATGATTGCAATTTGATCCAACTTTGCGGATCAAATTGACAGTGTTTCGTGACATTTTGTGGAACACTCTGCCAGTTGCCTCATAGATACGATTCTGTGCATGCGATCAATATTAGCATAACATTAACAATTAAGCAAACTCGGCACCAGGCAGCGGGTAGTTTGCACTACATATCCGCTGGTAACAGCGTTATGTATCTGGCTGTTTGACTGTTCTGCTTTCGCTCCCGCTGTGTACGGATTGGACGGCATAACGGTTTGCGGATAAGCCGCCAGCGCGATTACAATAAGCCTCCCGACTGCAGATTGACGTTCGCGCCGCTGCTATCGCTGGTCGGCTACAGCCATTGGTGCGACCCGTTCGCTCGAAACCGTACCACTGGTACGGGGGATGAGTGTCAAAGATCGTTGATCTTTGACACTTGTGTGTTTACATAGGTGAGATGATAGCACGACTTGTGAGAAACTCAATCCCTATCCCCTCGGTGCAGGGGTGACAGTACCTTCCCCTGCCCCTGGCGGGAAACTGGTCATCAATCGTCAGAAGCGGGAAGGAAAGGTAGCTTAATCTTCACTACGAACAATGTGCTGGAAGTCCACCACTACGACGGCAACCACACCTACAACGCCATTCGCATGTTGCCCCGTCCTTACACGGCCATTGTCATGGACCTGCCGCCCACGCTAGCCAACGATTGGGCCTTGATCCCCGTCCGGCACGCGAACGCCGTGCTGTTGGTGGCCGAGCCGTCGTACACCGACCAAGTCAACGTCGCGCACGCGATTGCCACCCTGACCGAGGAGCAGACCTTCCGTATCCCGGAAGCGGCCATCTCCATGCTGGACCTGGTGACTTCTTCCCTGCGCATGACGCCGCAGTGGTTGGTGGTCGGTGAGGTGCGCGGGGGCGAGGCGCTGACGCTGCTGCGCGCCCAAATGTCCGGGCACAACGGCCTGTCCTCAATTCATGCCAACAGCGCCAGCGACGCCGTGGAGACGTTCACCTTGTTAGTCAACCTCTTTGGGGGCAGTCGCTACGAACGCCGCGCCCTCAAGGAATTGTTCACCCGCGCCGTGGACTACATCGTCCAC
>JAUWHU010000351.1 GCA_030605705.1 Thermoflexia bacterium
ACAGATTACACGGATTACACTGATTTTTTACTTTTTTCCGTGCTAATTCGTGAAATCCGTGGTTAATTTTAACTCGACCACGCGAATTCCCAAAGAGCCTTAATTTTTTGACGTGCAATGTGAAATATTTTTACGCTAAAACTCAAAATTTTTTCTCGGTGTTCTCTGTGTCTCTGTGGTGAGACATATTTTTCAGGGAAGCCAGGGTTTCTTACCCGGATTGGGGGTGATTATACCACGAAATAAGAGAAAAACCCTTGAAAAAAGAGAGCAGATGTGTTATCATGGGGGCTGTTCGAGAATAAGAGTTACAAGTTGAAAGTTGAAGGTTAAAAGTTGTGCTGGCGGCGCTGGTAAATCTTCATCCCTGGTAGAGAATGCAGTTCATGACTACCGCTTTGTGTAATCAGAGCACGGTATTCCCTGCCCGAATTTATTTTGTCGTAGTAGCTCTTCAGGTATGGTAGACCTCCGAGGTCTGAGATAGATCAGCCTGAGCAGTTACTTGTCTTAAAGAGGTGATAGAAGTCTGATGTATCCCGATAGCGAAATTCTCTTTCCCCCGCGATGTATTCCGCGGCTCCACGAACTGCGTGGCCCCCAATGGCAACATCTGGTTGAGCGGGTGGTATCTCTGCCCCATAATCACGAAGAGGTGCTGGCCTTTGGCCTGCTGATGATCAGATTGAGCAGCTGTTTGACGTGCGACCTGGATAGCTACCGCGCCGCGCTGGGATGCTGCACCTGTGCGCGGCGCACCATCAGCGGTTTCAAAGGCGACGATAAAGAGCTGTTGGAGCGTTACCACAGAGCACTGGAGAACGTGCAGGCATACCTTCAAAAAAATGGCCTTCCTGAGCCGGTGAAACTGATGTTGCAAGAAGAGCTCCAGGAGCTGCCGGGCAGGTAACGTCAGTATGGCTCGTCCCCGTTGGTTCGCTTTAGTGGGAGGTCTGGGCCTGCTCGTCGTGCTGCTCGGAGCAGTGTTCTTCTGTGCCCAGAGCCGTGGCTGGGTCTTCGCGGTGACAGGAGAGGAGGAAGCCTTCTCCCAACTCCGGGGTCTGGCCCAGTGGGCTTTCCGCTGGACCCGTCCCCTGCCCCGCACTGCCGATGACGTGCCTGTGGCCTATGCGAACCTGCCACCCTTTGGGATCAACACCTTTCTGGAACAGGAGGTGGACCCGGAGAAGCGCGAACGCTCGTTGCAGCTGATCGCCGACGCCGGTTTCCACTGGATCCGGCAGGAGTTTCCCTGGGAAGACATCGAAATCCACGGCCAGGGCGACTTCGAGGACCGCCGGCACCTCCCTCATCGTTCGGCCTGGGATAAATACGATCACATCGTAGACTTGGCGGAGCAGCACCACCTGGAAATCATCGCGCGCTTGAGCAATCCTCCCGCCTGGTCCCGCGTCGCCGGCGATGCTAACGGCACTTACGCCCCACCGGATAACTTTGACGATTACGGAGATTACGTCGCGACGGTCGCCGCTCGTTACCGGGATCGCATTCGTTTCTACCAGGTCTGGAACGAACCCAACATCTACCCGGAATGGGGCGACCAGCCCGTAGACCCCCAGGAGTACACGCGGTTGCTCTGTCTGGCCTACGACCGCATCAAAGCTGCCGACCCAGACGCCGTGGTAATCGCTGGCGCGCTGGCGCCTACGGATCAGCTGGGCACGCTCCGCCCCGACGGCGGCAACACTTTTCTGGATATGCTTTTCCTGCAGCAGATGTACGACGCCGGCGCCCAGGGCTGCTTCGATATCCTGGCGGTGAATAATTACATGCTCTGGTCAGGCCCCACCGACCGCCGCATGAGGCCCGGTCTCATGAATTTTTCCCGTCCCCTGTGGGTGCGAGATGTCATGGTCGCTAACGGCGATGCCGCCAAACCCATCTGGATCACCGAGATGAACAGCAACGTCGTCCCCGAAGGACTGCCCACCAATTTTGGGCGCGTCACCGAGGAACAGCAAGCCCGTTACGCCGTCGGCGCTATGGAGCGCGTACAGCGGGAATGGCCGTGGGTGGGAGTTGTCAACGTCTGGTTCTTCAAACGCGCCTCAGACCAGGAGCAGGATCAATCCTGGTACTATTTCCGGCTGGTGGAGCCGGATTTCACCCCTTTGCCGGTCTACGAGTCGCTCAAGGATTATCTCACCACGCTGGAGCCGGCGCTTTACCGGGGCTACCACGCGGCAGATACCTGGCAGCTCGCCTATACCGGGACATGGGAGACGGAGGACGACCTCCAACGCGGCGCGCCCGGCGACACGCTGACTTTTGCCTGGGAAGGACGTACCCTCACGTTGTTCCCCGGCCCCGG